>JBHEMN010000083.1:0-10820 GCA_046262575.1 Jatrophihabitantaceae bacterium | reverse complement strand
GCCGAATACGGGGGGCAACCCGCCGCTGTGCTCGTGAACAGCGACCAGGGCCGAATCAATCGGGGCCCAGGCCGCCGAGAGGACGTCCCAGACCAGGAAAAGCAGCACGCCCACGGCAGTTGCGTTGAGCAGCAACCGCAGGGTGGGCATCGGCCGCCTGAGGCGGCCCACGGGCAGGCCGAGGACGATGGTGACGCCGGCGATGAACCCGAGGAGCAGCGTCTTGGACAGGTCCACTGCCTACCTCCCATGTTAGGTATGCCTACCCTCACCAATTCGTGGGCAAATTGCAAGCGGTTCACGATCCTGTGCGCCGGCCGATCCGCAGCGCCCGTCCCCGGCACGGTTAACTGACCCGGTCCCTCTTGCTGAGGAGTCTCATGGCTCTGGCCGACGTGCCCCCTAGGGCGCAACCAGCCGATCGCACCGTCGGCCGAGCCTGGGCGCGCGCCGCGATCGTGCTCGCGATTGTCGCTATTGCTCTGTTCGCAGCCGGAGCCGTCCTGGGTTTCGCCGCCGTCGGGCGAACCGGCGGCGGCCCGGTCCAAGGCTGGGACAACACCGTGTGGCGGTGGGCGACCGCGCACCACGGTCCGTTCGTCGGGGCGGCCAAGATCGTCGCCACGGTAGGCGACGCGGTGGCGCTTGGGGTGATCTGTGTCGTGCTCACCGGCGCGTTGGCTGGGTGGCTGCGCTCACCGCGGGCGCTCGTGCTCGTGGTCGCCTACTTCGGCGCCGAGTTCGAGGTGTTTGCGATCCGGCAGGTCATCCATCGCCCGCGGCCGGCCTTCGCCGACTTCGCGTCCCACCACGCCGTTCATGGGGTGCACGAAACGAGCTTCTCCTATCCTTCGGGGCACGCAACTGCCGTGACCGCCGTCTTGTTCGCTGGACTCGCGACGGTGGCCTTCACCCGAGGGCGCAACTGGCCGTGGCTGCTCGCCGTCGTGGTCTCGATCGCAGCGGCCGATACCCGCCTGATCCTCGGAGTGCACTGGTTCAGCGATGTGGCGGTGGGGCTGCTGATCGGGATCGCGTGGGGCATGACCGTGGCACTCGTCGCCCAGCGAGTCGAGTGGTCAGACTACTTGCTGGGCTGAGGCAGGTGCGGACACTTCACTTTCGGGTTGACCCCGATGTAGTTGAGCGGACCCGCGACGATGGTCACGGCGATGGTGCTGGTCTTGGCACAGGTCTTGTCCGACCCGCTGAAATAGTGTCGCTGGGCCGACGCAATCACTCCGATCACCAGCCAGACCAGCACTAGCACCACGACTATGGGCCGCCAGCCGGCGGAACGTCTACTGCGGAAGGAGGACACGCGCCAGTTATACCCCGAAGCTGACGTTCAACACACATCGCCGGAAACTTTCGCCGCGGGAAAGCCGAGACGGGTGCCCGGATCGGGCGGCAGGCGCTAGCAGACTGGCTTGCTCCCGCCCCCTGTCGGGCTGAGGCCCGGACACGGCAGGTCCTTGCCGAACATGTCCGCGATGTCGTCGATCGGCCCAGCGATCGCATCTACTCCGAGGCCACCGAACGCGGCGTCCTTCGCCAGGTCGCACGCGGCGTCGCGCAGGATGTCGTTCGGGTCGCCAGTGTCGGGCACCGGCCCGGTGGTCAAGGTCCGGGCCGCTCGGGCAAATATCCGAGCGCAGGCCTTGCCGACGATGGCATAGATACCACCGCCAAGGGCACCGAGCGCGTTGAAGGCCTGGTCACTCAGCTCGTCGACGCACGGGGCGGCCACCCCGTGCGTCGACCGTGGAGACGCTGACCGCCCCCCGCCCGAACCGTCGTCCAGGACCCCGAGCAGCGACCCGGTGCGCTGGTCAACCGCCCAGAAGGCCAGTGGTCGCCCGGAACTCGGCACCAGCCGACGGGCGACCGGGTACTCGTTGAGCAGTCGGGTCCACTGCTTGGCTTGCGCGTCGGTGAGGTGGAAGCTCGTGGGCAGCCCATTGCTCGCCTCGACGAGCGGGGCTCGGTCGAGGAGTCCAGCGGCGCTCGTGTCGTAGACCGCCCGCTCCCCGACCGCGAGCCGCGCCGACTGCCTCAGCGTTCTCGCCAACGCCTTCGCGCGGTCGGCGCCCGTCGTGTCGAACGAGGTGATCGGCAAGATGTCGCCGCGCCGCAGGCGCCCAGCCGGGTTACCGAAGCGCGGATGCCGCGTGATGACAGCTACCCGCAGCAATCGCTCGAAGGTCAACGGGTCGCCCGGTGCTGGGCGCAGCAGCGGCGCGTGCAGCCCGACCAGTTCGGTCGGCAGCAGGGCGAAGCCGTCGGCCAACCCGGCCTTCATGGCGGCCCCGTCGCCTCGCTGTGCACCCTGCCAGAGCGTTCGCGCGGACAGCAGGCCGGTGGCATGGTCGTCGATCCAGGTGGCCATCGACGGCGCGGCACCTTCGAAGGAGATGGCAGTCACCCCCCACAGACCGTCGCGTAGTCGACTCGCGAGGTCCTTGGGCGGCGGTTGGTCGAGCGGTGCGTCCGGCGGCACGCCGGCCAAGGTGCGCCGCACCGGTGTCTCGTCCCCGACGGTGACGGTGAGATGGAGCCCGGCAAGAGCCGGTGCGGTCGCGCGGCGCTCGACAGCGGGTACCTCATATGTTGTCGACGCGCGCACCGAGGTGCCGGTCGCGACCGTGACCGTTCTGGTCTTCGGCCCGGACACGGGCGCGTCGTAGGTGAGACGATAGGGCTCGGTCTGGTAGCGGCCGAGCAGCTTCACGATGGCGCCAACGATCCCGTCCACGTCCTTCGGTGCCCGCATTGTCACGCGGGTCCCCCCGCTGAGAGTCGCCAAGTCGGCCAGCACGGCCGCGTCGATCTTGTCCGCAGTCGCGATGGCGGCAGCCACGACAGGGGCGCCCCGGTTGATGTCGGCACGAAGCTGGGGCTCCTTGCGCGCGTTGGGCTCGTCGTCGACACCGTCGGTGATCAGCACGATCACCGCGGGCTTCGCCGACTTGGCGGCCTGGACCGACCGAGTAATGCCGGACGTGACCCCGACTTGGGCTAGCGCGGCTTCGAACGCCGCCGGGTTCGCAGCCAGCCAGCCGGTATCCGGTACTGGATTGCCGTTGGTGCTCGCGACCTGCAGCTCGAGGCCGGGGACAGCCGCGGCCGCCTTGGCGAGGAACGCGCGAGCGAAGGCGTGCTTGCCGGCCGGGGAAAAGAACTCGGCCCCGACGCTCGCTGAGCCGTCATAGATCACCAGGACGCGCGGGGCCGGCGCGGTGTTCAACGGTGCGAGCACCGCAACGGGGGTGTCGGTGTCACGGACGGTGAACGCGCGGGCCGGCAAACCATCCACGGGACGCCCGGCGGCGTCCAGCGCCGAGACGACCAGTTCGACGACAGGGAAGTGCAGGGCGCGCGCCTGGACCTTCACGGTGGCCACCCGAGATGCTGCCGGTGCGGTCGCAGCGTCGTCGAGCACCTTGACCGGGTGTCCGCCGAGGGTGACGGCATCGCCCTGCTCCTCGACGAGGTCTCCGGCGAAGGTGATCGCCTTGCCCGTCTTCACGTTGGCACGCAACGTCGCTGGGTCGTCCCCTGGCCGGCGCAGGGTGAGCGTCGGGACGAAAAGGTTGACGTCGCGGACCTTCATCTTGAGCAGGTCGTCGATGCCGAAGGGTGGCACGAACTGGAGTACCACCTGCCGCCCGACGACCTGGTCGGCCGTCCACGCCTGGGAAATCACCTCGATGGGCTTGTCGGGAGCGTCGGTGGTGGTGAAGCCGACGGCGACAGTGACCTTCGGAGCGACCGTCGGACCGGCCGCGACCGTGGGGAGGGTTCGCAGGGTGGGAAGCAGTTCGAGCCCAGCCACGGGGATCGCGTACCGCACGGAGGGCGTCTTGCCGTTGGTCGTCACCTTGACGATGGGACCGCCGCTCGGCGCGGCCGGGTCACCTGTCTGAGGCGAGATCGTGCCGAGCGCCGTGAGGACCGCTGCCGCGATAGCTGCGCTGTCGCGGCCCCCCTCGTCGAAGGCGCGGCGCGGACCGGGAGACTTGGCCAAACCGAGTTCCTTGCGCCACCGAGCGACGTCGTCGGGGTTGAGCTTCGGGTCACTCGTGCGCACCAGCGGGGCGTACGCCCCCACGGCCGTCAGCTTGGCCTGCATCGGCGGGTCGAGCACGTAGATGTCCTTGAGCACCTCGGCCTGGAATCCAGCCCGCCGGCACAGCTCAGCGAGCACATCGGCTTTCTCGCGCAGCGTCCCCGCGCCACAGCGCAGCGTGCCGTCCACCCCCCAGCGGATCGCGGTGGCCGGGTCGTACGCGCCCGGCGGCGGGGGGTACAGCGTGATCTGGTCGCGCACGAAGGCGAAGATCGCGGCAACGTCCCTGGTCGCCACGGCCCGGTCCGCCGCGGCCCGCGTGTGGTCCGAGCTGGAGCGGGCGGCGGTTTGCATGCCCTGCCAGAAGTCGAAGGGGAAGGGCGGCCGCTTCTCGCCGCCAGAGCCGCCGCCGCCTGTGCAGCCCATCTGCATGGCGAGCAGCGTGCCGCCGGTGAGGATCAGGAAGGAGCGCCGGGCGAGCTCAGGTCTAAGGCTCTCGCCGTCAGCTTGTCCGTCCATGGCCGCCTCGCTTCTGGGTAACACGGATACCACGACACTGCGGGATGCCGCTAAAGGAACACTAAAGATCACGCGCGTCGCACGCGACGCTGCTGACGGCACAACGCCTGGAATCGATGAGCGACGAGCGCCGGCAACCAGGCGTTTGCTCGCTCCTGCTGGGTTATGCGACGGTCACGACGTGACGACGTTCGCATTGGTGCACGGCGCTTGGCACGGTGCTTGGTGCTGGGAACGGCTGGTGCCCGAACTGGCGACCCGGGGACATCGGGTGATCACGATGGACCTGCCGTGCGACGCCGCGGGCGCCACGTTCGAAACCTATGCCGACGTGGTCTGCGGCGCGCTGGCCGCGCATGCATCGGATGACGTTGTGGTGGTGGGGCACTCGCTCGCCGGCCTCACGATTCCACTCGTCGCCGCCCGGCGACCCGTCAGTCGCCTCGTCTACCTGTGCGCTCTGGTGCCGAGCCCCGGCCGCAGCTTCGTCGACCAACTCAGTGACGAGGATGACGACATGCTGGATCAGAGATACCTGGCGGGTCTGAGTCAACCCGACGCCGAGCGACGCCGAGCGTGGGTCGACGAGGTGCTAGCCCGCGAGGTGCTGTTCGCGGACTGCGACGCTCAGACCTCCCGCGCGGCGTTCGAACGGCTGCGCCCGCAGAGCCCTGCTCCTTACGCCAGAGCGTGTGCGCTCGACGAACTTCCCCCGGCGGCCTCGACGTACATAGTGTGCAGCGCAGACCGCCTGGTGAATCCAGCCTGGTCCAGGCGGGCTGCACGCCAGCGCCTTGATGCAGACCTCGTCGAGCTCCCGGGAAGCCACTCGCCGTTCCTGTCGCGGCCGGCAGAGCTGGCAGGCATCCTGCACGAGCTCGGCTGATGCAACGCAGGGCGGCGTTCCCATTAGGGTGCCTAGCCATGGCGACGATTGTGCTGCGCGTGCGACTGATCGGCGGCGAGCACCTTGACGTCACCTACGAAGACCCAGACACCGCCGACCCGGATGCCGTTGCCGAGCGGGCCGTGGCAATTCTTGCCGATGACGCCGGCGCCCTTCGTACCCAACATGGGGACCGCCTTGTCGTGCTGTACGGCCGCGGCGTTGCCGCCCTCAAGGTGGCACCGCGCGGCGCGGTGGTGTGAGCGACGAATCCACAACGCTCAGGTCGACATCAAGTGGCCGTCAATCAGTTGTCGAGCGTCGTCAGGAGCTCTTCGAGCATCTGATCGATCGCACCCAATGCGATCGACACGTGGCCCTCGCCGTGCTCGAGGTGCGCGGTCGCGCCGGGTATGTGCGCAGCGAGCCACTGGCCGTGGCTGAATGGAACCATGAGGTCCTCGCTGCCTTGCCACACGAAGGTCGGGACAGCGATCTCGGTCACGGCGAAGCCCCACGGAGCGGCGAAGGCCAGGTCGTCGTCGACCCAGCCATCCACGCCGAGACGCAAGCCCCCGGCGAAGTTGGCGGCCAGATCCTCACCGAACTCGGCAGTGAGCACAGCGCGATCGACGGCGGGCAGCAGGGTGGCCATGCCCTCGATCAGGCCCGCGGCATCGGTGTTGCGCAGCCCTACAGCCTCGACCTCGTGACTGGGCCGCAGCGCCTGCTCGCCCTCGAGCGCCAGGCCGAACTCGATGACGTTCTGTTCGCCCATGCCGTCGAGGAAGTCGAGGTCCTGCGCGTCGGACGGGGCGACGCCGGCGATGACGAGGACGCCGGCGACCTGCTCGCGGAGCTGGGCGGCGCTCGCCAGCGCGTGCGGACCTCCCCCGGACCATCCGCCGACGACGCAGCGCGTGGCTCCGAGGTGGTCGAGCACCGCCGCGACATCAGCTGCGGCGTCGACGATCCTGCGTCCCGGCAGTCGTGTCGAGGCCCCATACCCGGGTCGCGAGTACGTCACCAATCGCAGGCCACGGCGGTGGGCGGCGCGCTGGATGGCTCGAAACTGGCCGAGCGAGCCAGGGGTGCCGTGATGGTAGAGAAATGAGAAACCGTCGTCTGGCCCGGACACGGCCACTTCCAGGGACCGCCCGTCCGACAGGTCGATGATCGTCACGTACACGATCGTGCCGCATCCGCGCCATGACCGGCACTGCCGATGGGAGCCCCCCCGGCTCGAGGGGGCTCGAAACTGGCGGCTCCAGACGGGCGGCATCGTCTAACATCTGAGCGGCCGCTGCGGCCGACGGCTGCCAGTCGGAATTGGCATCCGCTCTAACCTGCTTGAAGTTCGCGCTCGGACGCATGAGTGCTGGTCCAGTCAGAGGGGAGCCGTCCGGTGAGTGTGGGCCCCACGCTGCCTATGAGAGTCCTCGTCAAGGAGAAGATCGGCAGCTCGGGCGAGGCGCTCCTTCATGCGGCCGGGTTGGAGGTCGAACGCGGTTTCGACTGGGACGACGCCGAGCTGTCGCGCCGCATCGGCGAGTTTGAGGGCATCCTGATCCGATCGGCGACCCAACTTGATGCTGGACTGCTGGCCAAGGCGACGCGGCTGCGCGTTGTTGCCCGCGCGGGCGTCGGCGTGGACAACGTCGACGTCGAAGCCGCCACCCGGCTGGGCATCGTGGTCGCCAACGCGCCGGCGTCCAATGTGATCACCGCGGCCGAACACACCATGGCGCTCCTGCTGGCGTTGGCCCGCAACGTGCCTCAAGCGCACGCCTCGCTCATCGGTGGTTCGTGGGATCGTGCCAAGTTCACCGGTGTCGAGCTGCATGCGAAGATGCTCGGCATCCTCGGCTTCGGCCGCATCGGCCAACTCGTCGCTGCGCGCGCCCGCGGCTTCGGCATGCACGTGCTGGCATTCGACGCCTTTGTCGGTGAGGAACGCTTCCGCGAGATCGGCGCCGAACGCGCACTCAGCGCTGATCAGGTGTACGCGTGCGCTGACTTCATCACCGTCCACCTGCCGAACACTCCCGACACCGAGGACTGGCTCGACGCCGCCGCCTTCGCGAAGATGAAGGACGGCGTGCGGGTGCTCAACGTCGCCCGCGGTCCACTGATCGTCGACGCCGCGCTCAAGGACGCGCTCGACTCCGGCAAGGTCGCCGCTGCGGCCCTGGACGTCTTTCGACGCGAGCCGATCACCGACCATCCCCTATTCGGCTATCCCAACGTCGTCGTCACGCCACACCTCGGCGCGTCGACCGCCGAGGCGACCGACCGCGCCGGTTATCAGGCCGCCGAGCAGGTCGTCGCCGCGCTCGGTGGCGGCTCGGTCACCAGCGCGGTCAACCTGCCGGCGATAACCGCCGAAGATCTGGAGGCGCTGGTCCCGTTCTTGGGGCTGTGCGCCAGCCTGGGCCGGATCGCCGCCGCACTCGCGCCGGGCACCCTCCTGGACTCGATCGAGGTCGAGTTCCTCGGCCGCATCGCCGAGCGTGACGACCGGCTGCTGACCATCCAGGTGGTCAAGGGCATCCTCGCCGGGCACACGGAGGAGGCGGTCAACGACGTCAACGCGCTTGCGCTGGCGGCCGAGCGTGGGGTATCAGTGGCGCAGACGAGCCGGCCGCAGGCGCGCGACTTCACCGATCTTGTTCGAGTGACGGTTCGATGTGGTGAGCACGCCAGTCGGGTCGTGGGTACGGTGCTGGGCCGGCGCAACCGTCCGCACCTGCTGGAGGCGTGGGGCTCGCGCTTCAACGTTCAGCTCGAGCACCAACTAGCGATCTTCCGCTACCGCGACCAGCCCGGGATGCTCGGACGGGTCGGCATGGCACTGGGCGAGGCCGGCGTGAACATAGTCTCTGCCGCCGTGGGGCGGCGGCCGGACGGCGGGCAGAGCACTGACGGCGAAGCGATCATGATCGTCACAGCCGACTCCCCCGTCCCGTCTACCGTGCTCGATGAACTGACCGCCGACGTGGACTTCTTCGAAGCGCGCACCGCGAATCCCTAGGGTGACGACGTGACCACGTTCGATGACGTCGCCCACCTCGCGATGGCGCTGCCGGAAGTCACGGAGGCTGAGCGTCGCGGAAACCGAACCTGGTCCGTCCACGGCAAGGCATTCGCGTGGGAGCGACCCTTCAGCAAAGCCGACATCAAACGATTCGGCGACGTTTCCCCGCCGGAGGGAGCCATCCTCGCGGTTAGGGTCGCTGACCTGAGTGACAAGGAAGCGGTCATCGCTGCGAACCCCGCCGCGTTCTTCACGATTGCGCACTTCGACGGATACGCCGCCGTCCTCATACGCCTTCGCAACCTGACCAAGAGCGCGCTGCGCGATGCGATCGTCGACGGCTGGTTGAGCTGCGCTCCGCCGAAGCTTGTGGAGCAGTATCTCGAGTCGATGCGGCAACGACGGCCAAGAGACTGAACGATGGCGATTGGCGTCATCCCAATGCTGAGCCCTTCCGACGGCGGCGGTGTTCACGACATCATTGCAACTGCAGGTCGCGGCGCGAACACCACAGCACCGGCATTTCGCCTCGCGGCAACCATCAGGGAGGATAAGGGAGAAGGCACCGTGGGTCGTTTCCCACGCCGGGGCATCGACGACGTTCTGTCCGAGGCGCGTGGTCGGCTCGTTCGCCTTCGTCCGCATGAGGCGTACCGCGCGCAGCAGGCCGGGGCCGTTCTCGTCGACATCCGTCCCCAAGCCAGTCGCGAGGCAGAAGGCAGACTGCCCGGCGCTCTAGTAGTCGAACGGACCGTGCTGGAGTGGCGGCTCGATCCGGCCAGCGAGGCACGGCTGCCGTTCGCTTCCTACGACCTGCACGTCGTGGTGGTGTGCAACGAGGGGTACTCATCCAGTCTCGCGGCCGCGTCGCTACAGGACATCGGAATCCACCGTGCCACCGATCTTGACGGAGGTTTTCGTGCCTGGCGTCTTGCCGGGCTACCAGCCGAATAGGGTCGCCCGTCGGAGTCTTCCTGATTGCCGCGTCCGCACCTTCGCGATCCGGACGCGAGTCAGGATACGAACCGGGCGGTCAGCCACTCAGCGAGCGCCGCACGTGGTGTCAGGACGGGGCCGGGCTTAGTTCGGCGACCGGGCTGCGGGGCTGCGCGACGACGTGTTCGAGCAGGATCAGGACGAGCACGGCGCCGATCGCCAACAGCACGGCGCCGACGCGGAACGCCAGGACGTAGCCGTGCGTCAGAGCGACGGCGGGCACCACCCCGTGGCCGATCTGCCCGGCTGCGTGCCGGAGCCCCAATGTCACGAGGCACGACAGGCCGAGTGCGCCGCCGACCTGTTGCATGGCGCTCTGCACACCCGAGGCCAGCGAGGAGTCCTGACCGGTCACTCCGTGCAGGGACGCGTTGCCGATCGCGGGGAAGGTGACGCCGGAGCCTAGCCCGAGGACGATCATCCCCGGGAGCACGCTGCTCACGTAGGAGCTGTGGACGTCGATGCTGCTGGTGAGGAACAGTCCGACGGAGCAGGCGAAGAACCCGCCCGCGAGCAGCGGCTTCACGCCCACGCGCGGCATCAGTGCGGTTCCCACTCCGATGCCGGCGCCGATGGTGAGGCCGAACGGCAGGTAGGACAGGCCGCCCTTGAGCGGCGAGTAGTTCAGGATCAACTGCTCGAACAGCGTCAGCAGGAAGAAGTAGCTGAAGAACGCCGAAGAGAAGAACAGCGTCACGAAGTTCGTCACGACCCGGGTGCGGTTCTTGAAGAACTCCAGCGGGATCAGCGGGGAGTCCGATCGCGCTTCGATCACCACCATCAACGCGAGCAACGCGAGCCCGCCCAGCAGCGGCAGCAGCACCTGGACCGAGCCCCACGGGTGCGTCGCTGCCTGCAGCAGGCCGTCGACGACCGCGATGAGGCCGCCGGTGCCGGTGAGCGCTCCCGCGTAGTCGGGGCGATGCGCGTCGCGGACCATCCGGCTCTCCGACACCAGCCGCGGCACCATCACCAGCGCGACCAGCGCGACGGGCAGGTTGATGAAAAAGATCCAGCGCCATGACGCGAGGTCGACGAGGAATCCGGAGATGACGGTGCCGGAGGTGCCACCCAGACCGGCGATGCCCCCCCACAGCCCGAGCGCCTTCATCCGTTCGCGCGGGTCGGGGAACAGCAGGGCGATCAGGCCGAGCGAGGCGGGTGCGGCCAGTGCCTCACCGGCACCCTGGAGGAACCGGGACACGACGAGCATCCCGGGGTCGACGGCTGCCCCGCATGTCGCCGAGGCGATGGCGAACAGCCCGACCCCAAGCAGGAACAGCCGGCGACGGCCGAAGATGTCGGCCAGCCGCCCG
>JBHEMN010000082.1:0-9042 GCA_046262575.1 Jatrophihabitantaceae bacterium | reverse complement strand
CGGCGTCGCCGGGGCCACAGCCGCCTCTGCCTGGTTCCCGATCGGCACCGGATCACTCTTCGAGCCCGCCCCCGGCGTGTCGACGGACTGGGTCGTGTTCGGTCCTGGCCTTGCCATCGTCGTGCTGCTAGCGGCCGGCCGTGCCGTCGCAGCGGCCCGGCTGACAATGGGCGCGGCGAACCGCGTCCTAAAGCCGCGACGCTCGACAATAGCCACCGCGGTTACGCGCGCTAGCTTTGCTATACCAGTAGTAGTGGGGACTCGCTTCGCTCTCGAGTCGGACCGGGGCAGCTCGTCAATACCGGTGCGACCTGCGCTGATCGGTGCGGTGACTGGGGTAGCGGGCATCCTCGCAGCGTTTACGTTCTCGCACGGGGTATCCGATGCCGCGAGTCATCCAGAGCGGTTCGGCCAAACATTTCAGCTCACTGCTTTCCTCGGCGTCAACGGGCAGGACTTCGTGCCGGCCGACGAACTGCTCGCCGGGTTGCGGGCGAACGCCGACGTGATCGGCGTCGAGGCGGCACGCGCCGGGGTCGCAACTGGCACAGGCGGTAACAGTTCGGTCACCCTGTACAGCTACCCCACCGGACCCAAGCCACTGAGAGTCGTAATTACCGATGGGCGGATGCCGCAGACGGCGGATGAGGTATTGCTGGCTCCCCAAAGCCTGGTGGCGCTGCACACCGCCGTCGGCAGGCGGGTCGTGTTACGCGGAGCCAAGGGGACAGCGATGTTCCAAGTCACCGGCAGCGGATTCATTCCAATCGGCCTGGACAACACTTACGCCGACGGCGGATGGGTGACCGACGGCGGCTATGACTCCTTGTTCAAGAGTTTCAAGTTCCACATCGCTCTCGTCTCGTTGCGCCCTAGCGCGTACACCCCAGACGCGGGTGCGAGACTGGCGGCCGCGCTCGTCAAAGCCGACCCGGGCCTGGCCAGCCCTGCCTTCGACACGAGGTCCTTCGCCACGCCCGCCCCGCCGACCGAAGTCGCCGAGCTCCGTCAAGTGAGGGTGCTACCGATCATCCTGGGCTGCTTCCTCGCACTGCTCGCTATCGGCGCTGTCGGGCACGCGGTCGCCACTGCGGCACGCCGCAGGGCCCGCGATCTCGCGGTGCTGCGGGCACTTGGCATGACACAGCGGCAATGCCGAGGAGTCGTGCTGACCCAGGCCAGCGTGCTTACCGCCGTCGGGCTTGTGTTCGGCGTACCCCTCGGTGTCGCACTCGGACGTACCGCATGGCGGGTAGGCGCCAACTACACCCCAGTGCAATACATCTCCCCTACAGCAATCTGGGCATTAGCGCTGGTCGCCCCAGCCGGGCTGCTCGCAACAAATCTGCTCGCAGCACTCGTGGGACACCGCGCGGCGCGTCGGCAGGTCGCACACATCCTGCGAACGGAATGACCCCCGCCACTTGGCCGCGCTCCTGAACGAGCGACCGTACGTCACGACGTATTGGCCGCAGTCGAAATGCCAGACGCGTGAGGCTGTTTGGAGTGGTGTTCTAGGGGTGGTGTTGACGGAGCGGGGTGGCCAGGTCTGGGGCGGGTCCGGTTGCGTTGGGCAGCGGCTTGGGGCGGTAGTGGGTTGGGTATTACCGGGCAGCTGCGGGTCCGATTGCCCGACGAGCTACGTGACGCGCTCACCAGACGTGCGGCCCTTCAGGGTGTGATCATTCCGAACTGGCCCGCAGCGTCCTTACAACCGCCGCCGAGGACAGGCCTGAGAACCGCGTCCAGCTCGAGCTGCACCGGGCCCTGCTGGGCAAGCTGTTGGGCGAGCTCGGGCACACGCGATACGCGCGGCCGCCGAAATTGTCGCCTCCGACCAGGTCATCATCACCGCAGCGAGTCGCTCCGGCCTCGCTAAACACAGATTTCTTCGAAAGGGATACACTAACCACAGATTTCTTCCGGGAGGGTGAAGGAAACCGTGGTTAGCAGCATCGTGTTCGCCGCTGAGTTGCCGCCGGCGACCATCGCCGCGCGGGTGCAGCGAGGCGACCTGGTCCGCCTCGCCAGCGGCGTCTATACGACGGACGTCGCGACCACGCCGGAGCGCGTCGTCCGCCGAGAGTGGCACACCATCGTCGGGCGGCTCTATCCCGCAGCCCTGATCACCGACCGCTCCGCGGTCACGGGCGGCCCTGTGGACGGCGTGCTGTACCTCGCCCACGACGGCCGCTCCCGCGAGACGCAGCTGCCGGGCCTGCTCATCCGCGCGCGAGCGGGGGTAGGTCCCCTCGCCGATGACGCACCGTTGCCCGGCGGGCTCTATGAGGCAAGCAAGCCGCGCGCGCTCGTCGAGAACACCGCGCCGTCGCGGCAGCGTGGCGACAGAGCCCGGCGCACACTCGCCGACGACGAACTGGCTGACTGGATAGATCGACTCGCCATGATCGACGGCGACCAGAGACTCCAGCAGTACCGCGAAGGCGTTGAGTCCCTGACCGAGACGCTCGGCGCGGAATCCGACCGAGTCGCGCACCTCTCACGACTGATCGGCGCAGCGCTCGGCACACAGCATGCATCGACGGGGTCACGGGCCCTTGCCGCGCGCCAGACCGGCCGCCCCTACGACCGCGACCGCATGCAGCTGTTCGGTGTCCTCATCGATGCGCTGCGACAGTCCGCGCCGCAAAATCGCCACGTCGCCGATCCGACCGATGATCGGCATCGCCACCTTCCGTTCTTCGAGGCGTACTTCAGCAACTTCATCGAGGGCACCGAGTTCGAGATCGACCAGGCCGTCGCCATCGTCTACGAGGGTGCGACCATCCCGGGCCGCGCCGACGACAGCCACGACCTGCTCGGCACCTACCGGATCGTCAACGACTACGCCGAGATGCAGGCCCTCGCGCGCGACGCCGACGAGTTCGCCCAACTACTCCGCTCGCGGCACGCCTCGATCCTCACCGGGCGGCCGGACAAGAACCCAGGCCTGTTCAAGGAACTCCCCAACCGCGCCGGGAGCACTGCGTTCGTACTGCCCGCCCTGGTCGACGGCACCCTCCGCGCCGGATGGTCACGTCTCGCAGAACTCGACACTCCGTTCGAGCGCGCCGTCTACACGATGTTCCTCGTCAGCGAGGTCCATCCGTTCGACGACGGGAACGGCCGCGTCGCGCGCGTGATGATGAACGCCGAACTGGTCGCCGGCTCGCAGACCCGCATCATTGTGCCCACGGTCTTCCGCGAGGACTACCTGGACGGCCTTCGCATGCTCAGCCGCCAGGACCAGCCGGCCGTCCTGATCAAGGCTTTGCGTTACGCGCACGACTACACCGCCCAGGTCCCGTGGAACACCATCGAGGTGGCGCAGGAGACCCTGCAGGCGACCCACGCTTTCAACGAGCCGAACTCAGCCGACCGGCTGATGCTGCCGAGCGCGCGCCGGCCGGTGGAGCTCGCCCCGTTCGCTCAGCTCGACGCGCCGCGGCCGCCGCAGACCTACCGCGGCATCGAAATCTGATGCTCGGCAGCGCGCCATTCTGTCGAGGGGCCCGCGCGATACGCGACTTGCACCCTCGCCAAGGCGTCACCGAGGTCGGGCAGATCGCGGCGATAGATCCGGCAGTCCCAGAGTCGAGTTGGGCGGCGAGCTCGCCGAGAACAGTCGGCCATTCATCGCCGCGCGGCACGCGGACTCGCTCGACGCTGTCGGCGCGACGGCCGATGGCGGCGGTCTTGAAATCCTGATCAAGGCCGTTCGCGCGGGCGTGTGAGGGCTCGAATACCATCCGCTCGCGAAGCGGTTCCCCAGCGCCACTAGCTCATGCAGCATTTCCTCAGCGGCGAATGGCTACGCCTTGGCTGGCGCCGCGCCTGATGTCTGCAACGACGGGAGGACCGATGCTCGAACGCCCCCAGCTCGGGAGGATCGGCGTGTGGCTGGGTGGCGCGCCCAGCAGTGCGCTAGCACGCGGGCTGGACGAGCTCGGCTACGGCGCGATCTGGATCGGCGGCTCCCCGGGTGGCGAGCTGAAAGGCGTCGAGCGCACCCTGGCGGCGACCAGGCGACTCACCGTCGCGACCGGCATCGTCAATATCTGGCAGGACGACCCGTCGAGGATCGCTGCGTCCTACCACCGGCTCGCCGATGCCTACCCGCGACGATTCCTGCTCGGCATCGGCGCGGGGCCACCCCGAGGCGGACAGCCGGTACACCAAGCCCTACGACGCCCTGGTGCAGTACCTCGACAGATTGGACGCAGCCCGCGTCCCGCGCAGCCAGCGCGTCCTGGCAGCGCTCGGACCGCAGGTGCTGCGGCTGGCGGCCGAGCGAACGGCCGGCGCCCACCCCTACCTCGTGACGCCCGAGCACACGCGTCAGGCGCGCGAGCTGCTCGGACCGAACGTCGTGCTCGCGCCCGAGCAGCACGTCGTAGTCGATGTCGAGCGCCCTCGAGGTCTCGAACTCGGCCGAGACGCGCTGCGTTTCTACCTCACGCTGACCAACTACACCAACAACTGGCGCCGCCTCGGCTTCAGCGACCGCGACCTGGCGGCCCCCGCAAGCGACCGACTGGTCGAAGGGTTGATCGCGCTGGGCGACGCCACCAAGGTCACGGCGCGAATCGCCGCGCACCTCGACGCCGGCGCCGACCACGTCTGCATCCAGCTCATCGCGCCAGATGGCGCCGACCTGCTGCCCGGCTTCACCGCCCTCGCCGACGTCCTACTCGCGTGACCGCCCCGGCCGGCCTGAGTCATGTGCCAGAGTCCTGTCGTTTCAGCACGTGGAATAGTGTTGGTGCCGAGCTCAGGGAAGGTGCACTGCTGTGTCGAAGCACTCGCTCCGTCCGGGTTCGGCAGAGGAACAAGAAGCAGAACGCGACGAGGAAGCCGACTCCGGGACCCACGACCGGCGGCGGGTTTTCAAGGCCCTCGCCATTCTCGGGGCGGCCGTACTCGTCGTGACACTCGTTCTTGGCGGCATTATCGCTTACTTCGCCTACCAGTACGACCACAACGTCAAGCGCATCCCCAACGTCTTCGCCACCGTTCCGGGTGAACACCGACCTGCCCAGGTGGCCTCGGCGCAGGAAGCAGAGAACTTCCTGTTGGTAGGGACAGACAGTCGTGCACCGGCCCAGACCACCGGTACGGGCGGGGACCCCAACTCCGTCAGCCCGATCGGACAACGCTCCGACACGATCATGGTGGTGCACCTGGCGGCCGACCGGAAATCGGCATATTTCGTCTCCATCCCGCGCGATTCGTGGGTGCCGATACCGGGTAACGGGCACGACAAGATCAACGCCGCACTCGCTTTCGGTGGCCCGCGGCTGCTCAGGCAGACGATCGAGCAGCTCACCGGGGTGCGGATCGACCACTACCTGCAGGTTGATTTCGCCGGCTTCAAGGCCATGACGCAGGCAGTTGGTGGCGTGGACATCAACGTGCCGGTCGACTCGTTCGACACGGCGAGCGGCCAGCACTGGCACGCTGGGGCGCAGCATATGGACGGCGCGACCGCCTTGCGCTACGTCCGCCAACGCTACGGCCTGCCCGGCGGTGATTTCGATCGAATCAAGCACCAGCACCAATTCCTCCAGGCGCTGGTGAGCCGAGCGAGCCGTGGCTCGATGCTCACCGATCCGTTTTCGCTCAACGATTTTCTGCAGGCGGTGACCACGTCAGTCAGCGTCGACAGCGGGCTGTCTGGGGGCGCCCTCCTCTCGCTGGCACGAAAGCTGCGCGGGGTCAGCTCGAGGGCGCATTACTACACCGTGCCGGTCACTGGCACCGGGATGGTGGGCACCGCCAGCGTGGTGTTCCTTGATCCCGCGTTGGACGCGACACTGTGGACCGCCATGCGTTCGGACAAGCTCGGCAGTTACGTCCTTCCGCCATCCCCATACGGACCGGGCTGAGCCAACCGCGCGTCTCGGCGGGGAGCCCTCCACTTTTCGGGAAGTATCGAGCTCAAGGAGCCCGGACGCTGGTTGCGTCGATCAGCCCATCGGCGTCGTCATAGACCCCGATTGCCACCATCGGGGCGGCGAGGATCTGGTCCCGGTGCTCAGCCGTCTTGGGATCCAGGCGCAGCGCCAGGTACCCGGTCGGACCGCCAGGCACGCGCGTCACGGTAGCGAAGCTGCCACCGAGGCCCGTCGCGTCGACGGCGAGATCACCCCAGTGCAGCCGGAACCGCAACCACGCGGGATCGACGCCGGCCGGCAACCGGTTCACCGGGTACGCGATCGTCTGGTTGTCGATCCAGAACGCGGCGGCGACCGAGAGGTCCGGCTTGGCGCCGGGGGACGACGTCGTCACGGTAAGCACGTGTGAGGCCGTGTCGAAGCTGAACGTCGTGATCACGCCGACGAGGTTCGGAACGGTGAACGGGATGTTGGCGCCCCCCTGCACACCGCCGCCGCCGTAGTTGACCTCCCAGGTGCGGTTCAGAGCCACCTTGGTCTCGTAGCTGCCGGGCGGGATCTGCGTGGTAGAGAGCGTGGCGGTGCCGTCGCCGTCAGGATCCTGTAGCCAGGATCGCAGGCAGGCGGGATCCCAATCACCCGCGCAGCCCATCTCGGACTGGAACGAGCCGGCGGCAACCGCGACTGGGCCGGCCGCGGTCGAGGTCACGAAGTGGGTCCGATGGTCGTAGAAGAACGTGATCGGGGTGGTGCCGTCCGAGGTCAGGTCGATGTTGGCGCCGTTGCGAACCCCTCCGGCGCCGTAGTTCTCGTCCCAGGTGTTGTTGATCGCGACCTTGTAGGAATACGTCCCGGCCGGCAGCGTGTAGGTGCCCTTCCAGATCTTGTCGTTTGGGTCCAGGCTGAGCTGGGCTTGCAGGCAGGCCGGATCCCAATCACCCGTGCACCCCATCTCGGAGTTCAGCGAGCCCGGCACGCTGACCGCGGCAGGCTGCGTGACGTCGCCGACCCCGCCGGCCGCCGGCTTGGGCGCATCGCCCACGACGCCATACGTCGACGTCGCCGACAGGTGCCCCGCGTTGTCCTTGACGACGGCGCGGTACTCGATGAGCGTGCCCTTGGCCATCGCGCTGACGTCGTGGAAGACGCGGTAGGGCGCATTGTCATCGGTGCCGAGTGGCTGCCAGACCGTCGTGCCCACCGGTCGGAAGGCGAACGAGGCCTGTACCGGCGTATTGGCCGTCATGGCGGCCCGGATCTCGGCGCGGTTGGCCAGCACCCCGCCCGCAGACGGCTTGGCGAAGAAGACCGCCGGTGCCGACGCACTGCGCGGAATCGACCGATTGGCCCGCAAGACCTGGACACTCAGCGGGGGAACGCTAACCGTCACCTGACCGGTCTTCGATGCCGAAACCCCGCCATGGCCGCCGTAGATCATCGTGAACGCGGTCGACGGCGTGTAGCTCGAGAAGGTAGCTGACTTGGCCGTCGTGGCGTTGTTGGCCACCACCAGGTACTCGATCTGCTGGTCGCGATCTACCCGGCTGACCGCGAAGATGCCGGCTCCGTCGCTCGCGAAGCGAGTCGTCTGCGCTCCGTCGGCCAATGCTGGATTCGCCTTGCGTAGCTGGGAGAGTCCGCTGATGAAGCGGTACATCGTCGCATCGGTGCCGTAACGGTCCCGGCTGCCCGTCGGCGCGCCGATCATCGGATCGTCGTTGTAGCTGGCCACTTGACTGGCGAACATGTCCTGTCGCGCGTCCTGGTCGCCGCCGTCACCGATGAAGCCCTGCTCGTCCCCGTAATAGATGACTGGCTGGCCCCGTAGCGTGTACATCAACGCGTGCGCGAACTGGTCGCGGCTCTGTGACCCGCCGACGAACCGGCCCACCCGCCCCATGTCGTGGTTGCCCAAAAACGTCGGCAGGTCGTAGGCGTTCGAGTCGGTATCGGTGTAGTAGTCATCGCCCGCGAAGAGCTTCGACAGGTTGGTGGTGGCGCCGCCGTTCGCGACAGCCACGGCATTCTGCTGAAAACCGAAGTCGAGGGTGGCCGGCAGTTTCGCGGTCGTGGAATAGAGGCTCTGGAACGCGGGGTCGGCGTCGAACACCTCGCCGAACATGAAGAACTTCGCGTTTCCCTTGCTGCGCGCCTCGGCGAGCATGGCGGGCGAGAACTGCTGCCAGAACTCGGTGTTCACGTGCTTGGCCGTGTCGATGCGGAACCCGTCGATACCGAAGTCCACCCAGGCCTGGTAGATGGCCTCCATGCCGTTGAGCACCTCAGGGCGCTCGGTGAACAGGTCGTCCAGGCCGGAGAAGTCGCCGTAGGTCGAGGACTCGCCGGCGAACGTGGAATCTCCTCGGTTGTGGTACAGCGTCACGTCGTTCAGCCACGCCGGCGTCTTCGCCGTGGAGTCTCCCGGATTGTCGAACATCGGTGTGTACGGGAACGAACTGGCGTCCATCGGCGGGAACGGTTGATTCACGTAGTCGCGGTCGTCAAACGGGGTGCCGTGGATGTCCTTGTAGGGCACGGCGGCCTTGGAGATGTAGCTGTACTGCTTCTGGACATTGTCGATGACGTCGGCGGTGTGGTTGGTGATGACATCGAAGAACACCTTCATGCCGCGGCTGTGGGCAGCGGCGATCAGTGCCGTCATGTCCGCGTTGGTGCCCAGATGCGGATCGATGTGGGTGAAGTCGGTGATCCAGTACCCGTGGTAGCCGGCCGTCTCCTGGCCGGGCGGTCCCTGCACCGGCTTGTTCACGAACGACGGCGTCAACCAGATCGAGGTGGTGCCCACGCCCTTGATGTAGTCAAGTTTGCTGATCAGACCCTTGAGGTCGCCGCCGTGGTAGAAGCCCTTATGGGTCGGATCGAAGCCGGTCTGCAACCGCCCGCCGCTCAGGCCACCGCGATCGTTGGAGGTGTCGCCGTTGGCGAACCGGTCGGTCATCACGAAGTAGAACTGCTCCCTCGTGAGTGGTTGGCGCAGGGAGTCCCCGGCGAGTGCCGCATCGGCTGCGGTGGCAGGCCCCGGCAGGTCGGTAGGTGTGATCGAGACGCGATGCGTGATGTCGTCGTAGCCGAAGTCCAGGCTGGCCCGGCCCGCCAGCACGAGCGGGATGTTCGCACCGTCGCGCAC
>JBHEMN010000081.1:0-14485 GCA_046262575.1 Jatrophihabitantaceae bacterium | reverse complement strand
CACGATTGACGGTTGCCACGGCCGGTCGGGCGTGGTCAGGATGGCGGGATGAGCGATAGGACACCACCGCCGCAGGTCTGGCCGACCCTGCGGGCCCGCGACGCGCGTGCCCTGATCCGGTTCCTCGTCGACGTTGTCGGGTTCGAGGAGACCTCTGTCATCGGCGAAGGCGACGTCGTGCACCACGCTCAGCTGTCCTGGCCGCTGGGCGGGGGGATCATGCTCGGCTCGGCCCGCGAGTCCGACGGCGACCAGTGGCAAGTGCGGCCGGGGACCTTCGGGGCCTACGTGGTCGCTGACGACATCGACGCGCTGCACGCCCGGGCCGTGGCCGCCGGAGCCCAGATCACCGACGCGCCGCACGAGACGGACTACGGATCTCGCGACTTCGCGTTGCGCGATCCCGAAGGCAACCGATGGTCTTTCGGTACCTACCGCGGCGAGCCGCGAAAGGCCTGAGCGCCAGGCCGGCCGTCGCGCTGCGATGCCGCGCGGGCCCTTGTCCGGGCGCGGGCCTACAGTGGCCAGTCCCGGCAACCAGCATGGCGCCGGCGCGAGGAAGGAATGCGGTGACCAGCGAACAGTCCGAGGAGCTCGCGATCGAGGTGCGGGGACTCGTCAAGCAGTACCGGGGCGGGCGCGGGCAGGACGATCTGACGGCGGTGCGGGGCATCGACCTAGCCGTCCGCCGGGGCGAGGTGTTCGGCTTCCTCGGCCCCAACGGCGCCGGCAAGACGACCACGGTTCGGATGCTGTGCACCCTGCTGCCGATCAGCGACGGCGAAGCCACGGTGGCCGGGGTGCAGGTGAGCCATGATCCGGCCGAGGTCCGCCGGCGCATTGGCGTGGCCTTGCAGGAGGTCGGGCTCGATGCACGGCAAAGCGGTCGCGAGCTGCTGGAACTGCAATGCGGGCTGTACCGCATCGGCGATCCCGCGGCGCGTACCGCGAAGCTGCTGAGTCTGGTCGGGTTGGCGGAGGCAGCCGATCGATTGATCGGCACGTACTCCGGAGGCATGAAGCGCCGCCTGGATCTCGCCACGGCCCTCGTCCACGAACCAGAGGTGCTGTTCCTCGACGAGCCGACGACGGGGCTCGACCCGGCCAGCCGGGTCACCGTGTGGCAGGAGGTACGGCGCATCAACGACGAGGGCACGACGGTCTTTCTGACCACTCAGTACCTCGAGGAAGCCGACCAGCTCTGTGACCGGCTGGCCATCATCGACGACGGCAGGATCGTGGCCCAGGGAACGCCCGACGCGCTGAAGTCCGAGCTCGGCAGTGACGTGCTGACCATCGGCCTGGATCCGGTCGAGCACGATCGGGCGCGCGGGGCGTTGCGGACGTTGGCCGGCCTCGACCACGTCACCGACGCCACCGAAGGGCTAGCCGTCTACGTCGACGACGCAGCCGCGGCGGTCGCCGACGTCGTGCGCCTGCTCGGCAACGTCAACATCCGACCCGGGGCGATCTCGCTGTCCCGGCCAAGCCTCGATGACGTGTTCCTGGCCTCGACGGGTCGGCGTATCGAGGGCGGCGTACCGGAGATGGCGTCATGAACGAGACCCTGCTGCTGGCCCGTCGGGCCGTGCGCGAGGTCTGGCGCATCCCCGCCGCCACCATCCCCGCGCTGTTCATCCCGGTGTTCTTCCTGGTCGTCAACCTCGGGCAAGTAAACCGGATCTTCCCGCCGTCAACACCGTTCCTGCATGGGCAGCATTACGTGGCATTCCAGATTCCGGTCTCGCTGGTGTTCGCCGTCAGTTCTGCGACGTCCGGTCTGGCCATGGTCACCGATATCGACATCGGCTACCTCGACAAGCTGCTCGCGGCGCCGATCCGCCGTACCGCGATCGTGTGGGGCCGGCTGGCCGCCGACCTGGTCCGCGGGATTGCGGTGTCGGCGCTTGTCCTCGCCGTGGGTTTCGCCTTCGGCGCCCGCGTCAAGTCCGGGCTGGTAGGCGTGCTGCTGTTGATCGCGCTGTCCGCGCTGTGGGGGGTGGCCTACGCCGGCATCGCGATAGCCATCGCCTTGAAAACCAAGAACGTACAAACCACCAACGCGTCGTTCATCATCTTCTTCCCGCTGCTCTTCCTCACTCCGAACTTCGTTCCGTTGGACCTGCTGGCGGCTCCGCTGAAGGCAATCGCTCAATTCAATCCGGTCACCTACGTGATCACCGGCCTGCGTGACCTGGTGCTCTTCCCGGACGTCCACTGGGGATCGCTCGGCGCCTGCGCGCTGACCATTGCGCTCACCGGCGTCGGGCTCACCGCGTTGTCGTTGCGGGCGCTGACGCGCTTCAGTGAGTAGCTCGTCTCGGCCGCCAGGCAACCCATGGTGTCCGGGAACGGCCGGGTTCAGCCCCTGACGAGCAGCCCCCGACCCACGAGGTCCAGCGTCGCCTCGATGATGGAGCGGGCCGACACCGCGTGCGGCAGGATGGTTTCGGTAGGGCGCCGAGCCCGGCAGCTGCGGAGGAATGTTGTTGCGCATCTGGTTCAACCGCACCTATGCCACGAACTGCCACATCATCGCGATGCTGCGGGCCAACCCGGACGGGCGACACGTGTGTGTGATCGGGACGCACACCGACCCCGATTCGCCAGTGCTGGCGGTGAGCGACGAGGCCTACCCCGAGCCCCCACCGGACTGCCGCGCCACCGATTACGTCGCCTGGGCGCTGCGCTTCGCCCGCGAGCACGGCGTCGACGTGTTCATCCCGCGGGTGGGCATGGCTGACCTCGCTGACGCACACGCCGATTTCGCCGCCGCCGGCGTCGCGCTGACCTGCCCGCAGGCCGCCACCGTGCGCCTGTTCGAGGACAAGGCCGCGACCTATCGCGCGGCGGCGGTGCTCGGCCTGCCCGTCCCGCCGTACCAGCTGGTCAGCGACGCGGCGGGCCTGATGGCCGCCTATCGGCACCTGCACGAGATGGCACCGGTCATCTGCATGAAGCCGGTGCAAGCCACTGGAGCCGACGGCTTCCGCATTCTGTCGACCGCCGGTCCTAGCCTTGCCGAATTGCTCGGCCCCGCGAAATCCCTCATTCCCCTCGAGTGGGCCTGCACCACGCTGGAGGACGCCCGCACGGCGGGACAGGACGTCCCGGCGCTGATGGTCATGCCCTACTTGCCCGGCCCCGAGATCAGCGTCGACGTCCTGGCCGACCGCGACGGGCGCACGCTCGCGGCCGTGGGCCGACGCAAGTACCTGCGCCGCGGCATCCTCGTCGACGACGTGCTCGCGCGCGAAGTGGCCCAGGCTCTGAACCTGGCGCACCGGGTCACCTACCTGTCGAACACCCAGGTTCGTTACTGGCAGGGGCCCGGCGACGGTGAACCGCGTCCGTACCTGCTCGAGCTGAACACCCGGATCTCCGGCGGACTGTTCCAGACGGCGCTGGCCGGGGTAAACCTCCCGTGGGCAGCGATTCGGCTGGCACTGGGCGAGGACGCCGGAACTCTGCACCCCCGGTTCGACGTTTCCTTCACTACGGTTGATTCGCTCGTAGCGCTCGGCGCTTCGCCATAGCATCGGGTAACGAGTCGATTCGCATTCGGCGGGCCAGCCGCCACTGGCTGATCCCGCCCCGACGTTTGGAGAACCCCGTGTCAGTCAGCCTCACCAAGGGCGGCAATGTCTCTCTCACCAAGCAAGCCCCGGGCCTTTCCGCGGTCACCGTCGGTCTGGGCTGGGACGCGCGAACCACCGACGGCCAGGAGTTCGACCTCGACGCCAGCGCCATCGTCTGCGGCGCGGACGGCAAGGTTGTGTCCGACAAGCACTTCATCTTTTTCAACAACCTGAGCTCCCCCGACGGCGCGGTCACCCACACCGGCGATAACCTCACCGGCGAAGGTGCGGGCGACGACGAGCAGGTCAAGGTCAACCTCGGCGCCCTGCCCGCGGAGGTCGACAAGATCGTCTTCCCGGTGTCGATCTACAACGCCGACACGGGCGGCCAATCCTTCGGGCAGGTGCGTAATGCCTTCATCCGCGTCGTCAACCAGTCCGACAACGCCGAGTTGGCGCGCTACGACCTCACCGAGGACGCCTCCACCGAGACCGCGATGGTGTTCGGCGAGCTCTATCGCAGCGGCGCGGAGTGGAAGTTCCGGGCGGTCGGGCAGGGCTACAGCTCCGGCCTGTCGGGGATCGCGCGGGACTACGGGGTGGCGGTCTAGGCCACGCCACTACAGTCAGACGGGCGCCGACCGGGCGCCGACCGCTGGACCACAGGAGGAAGTCGAATGAGCGTCAGCCTGAGCAAGGGTGGCAACGTCTCGCTCACCAAGCAGGCGCCCGGCCTCACCGCCGTGCTCGTCGGCCTGGGCTGGGACGCGCGAACGACGAGCGGAGCGGACTTCGACCTCGACGCCAGCGCGTTGATGGTCGGCACCGCGGGCAAGATCCTTTCTGACGCGCATTTTGTGTTCTTCAACAACCTGACCAGCCCGGACGGCTCGGTGGAGCACACGGGGGACAACCTCACCGGCGAGGGTGAGGGCGACGACGAGGCGATCAAGGTCAACCTCGCCAGCGTTCCCGCCGAGGTCGACAAGATCGTCTTCCCGGTGTCGATCTACGAGGCGGAAACCCGCTCCCAGTCCTTCGGGCAGGTGCGCAACGCCTTCATCCGAGTGGTCAACCAGGCAGACAACTCCGAGCTGACGCGCTACGACCTGTCTGAGGACGCCTCCAACGAGACGGCGATGATCTTCGGTGAGTTGTATCGCAACGCCGGCGAATGGAAGTTCCGCGCCGTCGGCCAGGGTTACAGCACCGGCCTCGGGGGCATCGCCCGCGACTACGGCGTCAACGTCGGCTGACCTGCGAGATCAGTAGCCGTACTGGCCTCCGGGAGGAAAACGCATGTTCTTCAAGACATTCGGCGCGTCGCTGGGCGTCGCCGCCGTCGGGCTCGCGCTCGGTCTGCTGTACGGCGGACCCACCGGGCTGGCAGTCGTGGCGATCCTGGCGGTGCTCGAGGGGTCGTTGTCCTTCGACAACGCCGTGGTGAACGCCACCGTGCTCGTGCGGATGAACCCGTTCTGGCAGAAGATCTTCCTGACGGTGGGCGTCGCGATCGCCGTCTTCGGCATGCGGCTGCTCTTCCCGCTGTTGATCGTCGGCATCACCGCCAAGCTGTCCCCGCCCGAGGCGATCAGGCTTGCCCTCGAGAAAGGCGACCCGGACAAGCACGGCACCTACGGCTACCTGCTGCACCAGGCCCACCCGGCCATCGCAGCCTTCGGCGGCGTCTTTCTGCTGCTGATCTTTCTCGACTTCATCCTTGAGGAACGCGAGATCACGTGGTTGTCGTGGCTGGAACGTCCGCTGGCCAGGATGGGCAAACTCGACCAGCTCTCCGTGGTCATCACCCTGATCGCACTTGCCCTCTCCGCCTACGAACTGGCGCCGAGTGACAAGGTCTCCACGGTGCTGCTGTCCGGCCTGCTGGGGATGGCCACCTACTTGGTGGTGAACGGCCTCGGCGAATTCTTCGAGACCGAAGAGGAAGAGGTCGTCGATGGGATGGCCGGGGCCGATGAGCCGCGACGGGCCGCAGGTGGTGCTCGGGCGACGGTCCAGGCGGTCGGGAAGGCGGCGTTCTTCCTCTTCCTCTACCTGGAGGTCCTCGACGCGTCATTCAGCTTCGACGGTGTGGTCGGTGCGTTCGCGATCACCTCCGACCCGATCGTCATCGCCATCGGGCTCGGAATCGGTGCGATGTTCATTCGGTCGCTGACCGTGTACCTGGTGCGTAAGGGGACGCTGGCGGAATACGTCTACCTCGAGCACGGCGCGTTATGGGCGATCGGGGCGTTGGCCGTGCTGCTCTTGATCACCATCAAGTTCGACGTTCCCGAAGTCGTCACCGGGCTCATCGGCGTCGGGTTCATCGGCGCGGCGCTGGCCTCCTCGATCGTGCGCAACCGGCGCGCTGATGTCGGGGACGAAGCCGCCGGTCACGACCGGGAACCCGCGGCCGTCTGATGGGAGTTGAGTAGCTATGGGAATCGACTACACCAAGCGCCCCGCACCCGCGGCGCACGCCGCCGCGCCGCCGCCAGCCCCGCCGGCCGCACCGCCCACCGGGCCGCCCGCGGCTCAAGGCGCCCCGGTCTCGCTGTCCAAGGTGACGCTGACCAAGTCGGCGCCGACAGTGTCGCTGACCAAGCAGGGCTCGGCATCCGGGCTGCTGCGAGTCAACCTGAATTGGAACGCCCGACCAGCGGGGCAGGGCGGCGGGGGGTTCTTCAGGAAGGCGCCCACGGCCCTCGACCTCGATCTGGGCTGCCTGTACGAGTTCACCGACGGTTCCAAGGGCGTCGTCCAGGCCCTCGGCAATTCGTTCACCGCCAAGCCGAAGGACGTGCGCGAAAACGTCATCTGGCTCGATGGCGACGACCGCTCCGGCACGAACGCCGCCGGTGAGAACCTGTTCGTGAACCTCGCCTACGCCAACCGGATCAAGCGGATCATGGTCTTCGCCCTGATCTATGAAGGCGCCGCGAACTGGGCGGCTGCCGACGGCGTCGTCACCCTGCACCCGGCCAGCGGGCCCCAGGTCGAGGTCCGCCTCGACGAGACCCGGGACGGTGCCCGGATCTGCGGCATCGCCATGCTGGAGAGTTCCGGTGGGGACTTGTCGGTGCGCCGCGAGGTCAACTACCTCAACGGGGGCCAGCGGGTGCTCGACGAGGCCTACGGCTGGGGCATGAACTGGACTGCGGGCCGCAAGTAGCGGATCCGGGCGAGGAAGGAACCCGCGTGAGCGTCAGCTTGAGCAAGGGCCAGCAGGTCTCCTTGACGAAGGCCGGTGGGGGCACCCTCAGCAAGGTGCGGATGGGACTGGGCTGGGATGCCGTGCGCAAGAAGGGCCTGTTCGGCAGCCGGGCCCAGAGCATCGACCTGGACGCCTCGGCGCTGCTGTTCGACGCGTCGGGCGGGCTCCTGGACCAGGTGTGGTTCCAGCAGCTCACCAGCAAGGACGGTTCCGTGCAGCACACCGGCGACAATCGCACGGGTGCCGGCGACGGCGACGACGAATCGATCCGGGTCGACCTGTCCCGCGTGCCGCCCACGGTCGCGACGCTAGTGTTCACGGTCAACTCCTTCACGGGCCAGGACTTCTCGCAGATCGAGAACGCGTTCTGCCGGCTCATCGACGAGTCGAACGAGGCGGAGATCGCCCGTTTCGACCTGACCGGTACTGGGTCGCACACGGCGCAGATCATGGCGAAGGTCGCCCGTGACGGGCAGGGCTGGTCGATGACGGCCCTGGGCAACGCAGCCTCGGGTCGCACCTTCCACGACCTCCTTCCGGCGATTGCCGGGTACCTGTAGGCCGTTCTATGTGAAGATCGTGCCCGGCGCGCGCGCTTACGTCGGGAACCAGACAGCCAGCACAACAAGGAGACCGCATCATGTCCGAGCTTGACCTCGGTTCGACCAGTACCCCGGCCGCCGCGGCCGCACCCGCGCCAACGACTGCCGGCACCGGCCTCGTCCTCGCCCCACCTGCTCCGGTCGCTGTCATCGAGCCGGAGCAAGCCGCCGGGGCGATACCGGTCGACCTCACCAAACAGTCGGAGTTGCAGGCCAAGGCCGCCGCCTTCGCCGCCGAACTGGCCACCATGGACGTCCGTTCGCCGGCCTTCACACAGAAGATCGACTCGATCACGTCCATGGGCGACAAAGACATGCGGGCGACGGCACAGGTGTCCAGCCGGATGCTCGACCGGCCGGCAGCGGTCATCAAGGCCAGCAAGGGGGGCGGCGGCGGCGACGCGCAATCGCGGGTGGCCAACACGTTGGTCGACCTGCGTGCCACGGTGACCGAACTCGATCCCAACCGGGCCGACCTGGGCGGCGTCAAGAAGGTGCTCAAGTGGCTGCCGGGCGGCGACAAGGTGCAGCGCTACTTCGCCAAGTACGAGTCCGCGCAAAGCCATCTGAACGCCATCATCAAGTCGCTCGACTCCGGCCAGGATGAGCTGCGCAAGGACAACGCCAGCATCGAGACCGAGAAGGCGAACATGTGGACGGCGATGGGCAAGCTGAGCGAGTACAACCAGCTCGCCTCGGCCCTCGACGCGGCCATCGAGGGCAAGGTGGCCGAACTCGAGGCCGCCGGCAACACCGAGGCGGCCACCACCCTGCGCTCAGACGCGCTGTTCGCCATCAGGCAGCGCCACCAGGACATTCTGACGCAGATGGCGGTATCGGTTCAGGGCTACATGGCCCTCGACCTGGTGCGCAAGAACAACATCGAGCTGATCAAAGGAGTCGACCGCGCGCAAACCACCACTGTTTCGGCACTGCGTACCGCGGTCATCGTCTCGCAGGCCCTCTCGCGGCAGAAGCTCGTCCTCGACCAGATCAATGCGCTGAACACGACGACGTCGAACCTCATCGAGTCGACCTCGCAGCAGCTGAAGGTGCAGGGCACCGCGATCAACCAGCAGGCCGCCAGCAGCACCATCGACATCGATAAGCTGCAAACGGCCTTCAACAACGTCTTCGAGACGATGGACGCGATCGACACCTTCCGGGCCCAAGCCGTCGACAGCATGGCGCAGACGGTGACCGCTCTGGAAGGTCAGATCGAACGTGCCAAGCCTTACCTGGAGCGCGCGCGTCGCGGTGACGGTGACGCCCCGCAGCCCGGCCAGATCGGCTCGTGAGCAACCCCTTCCGCCGATCGGGATAATGAGGCAATGGCGCTGTTTCGCAGGCACGAGGCGCGGCCGTCACCGCCCGCCGAAGACGAGCCGGCCGACAGCCCCGCAGAGTTGCTGCGTGCCCTGGATCAGCTCGTCGCCTACATCAACCAGAACGCCGGCAAACTGCCAGGGGAGTCGGTTGTTGCCGCGCGCCGCGACACCGACGCCCTGCGCGAGATCATCGACACCGCTGATGAAGGCGAGCTGGATGTCTACGCGATCATCTCCGTGAAGGGGATCGTGAACGACTACCTGCCCACCACTCTGCGCACCTACCTCTCCCTCGACCCTCAGGTCGTCGACGTACGCCGCCCGACGGGCCGCACGCCCAAAGAATCCCTGCTCGACCAGATCATGTCCCTGTGGGCGGGCGCGGCCGACGTCCTCACTGCAGCCCAGGCCAAGGATGCCGACGCGCTCGTCAGCCAAGGGAGCTTCTTGCAGGCCAAGTTCACCGGATCGGATCTGGATCTGTAGTGGCAACCATGAAACGGGGCGCCAACGTCTCGCTCACGCGTGAGATCCCGGGTTTGGCCGGCGTCGTCATGGGTGTCAGTTGGGCCGCGGGTGGGGAGACCGCCCTCACCGACAATTTGGTATTCGCTGCGATCCTGTGTGACGCCAACAACCGCGCGCTGTCCGACGAGCACTTCGTGTTCTTCAACCAACTGGCCTCACCGGACCTGTCGGTTCAGCAACTCGATCAGGTGCTCGGTGACGACCAGGAGCAGATCGAGATCGACCTGAACGCTGTTCCGGCGAACGTGGATCGGGTCGTCCTGGTGCTCTATGTCAACGACGGCCCCGCACAGCGCCGCACCCTTGGCCAGTTGCGCGGGTGCTCGCTGCGGGTACTCAACCTGGCCGACAACCGGGAGTTGGTGCGATCGGAGGACTTCGCCCCCGCCCTCGACTCCGAGACAGCGCTCGCGCTCGGTGAGATGTACCGCCACGACGGTGAGTGGAAGTTCAAGGTGCTCGGGCAGGGATACGCGAAGGGAATTGCGGGCATCGCGACCGACTACGGGTTGTCGCTGTGAGTCATCGCCGGTGATCACCGACCCGCGCTTCGCCCCACGCCGCGATGACCTGCCTTACCTGCGCAGGCGTTCCCGGCCGAGAGTCCGCGCGTCTGCGCCGGCGGCCCCGGCGAGCGACGCGGCTGCACCGGTAAACCGCCCGGTCGAATCGGGTGCCGCGCGCTCCGGTTCCCCACCCGATGCCGCGGTGGCCGAGTTCTTTGCCGGTCACCGCCCGGCGCGCGACCACCGCCCGGCCTCCCCACCGCCCGCGGCGCGTGCCGCTCCCGCTGCGCCCGTTGCTGCCGCGATCCCGGCGCGCCCGCCGGCTGACAGCTCTCTCGACCTCGACGCGCCGGCACCAAGCCGCGCGGCCCCGACTGCGACCGGCCCGGTGTCACCGTCCCCACCCAGTACGTCGCTGGACCTCGACGCCGGGGCTGCGCCCCGGCCGGTGACGGCTGCGGCGCCGGACACCTCCCGAGTGCGGCCCTATCCGGTGGTCCGCGTGCCGGCCGGAGGACGCTCGATTCTCGCCCGCAAGTCACCAACCCTCACCCTTACCCGCACCCAGTCGGGCATCGGCACGTTGATGTTCGAGGCGGCCTGCTCCGACGAAGTGGGCGATGTGCGCCTGGGGTGTGCCTACCAGCTGCGTTCGGGGCAGTCCTCTACGGTGCAGTCCACCGGCAACCGGCTCGCTCCGCCACGCTCCCGGCGCCCGCTGCTCGTCGGTGGCCACGAGCGCTAAGAACGAATCAGCGTCGATCTTCGGCAGTGCCGCGACCTCGAGCGGTTGGCCGTGTACGCGTTCTCCGAGGGCCGGGCCCAGCTGAACTGGGGCGGCACGCTGATCGTGTCCACGTCCGCCGGCGCCAAGATCGAAGTGCCTCTCGAGCAACTCCCGCCCGGGCAGGTCGCGGCGCTGCTGTCGCTGTACAACGTCCGAGGCGAGTTCGTGCTGCGCGCTGAGTTGGAGACGATTGCCGGATCGATCCGGGAAGCCTGTCGGGCCTATGGCTATGACCAAATCACCTGGCTGGACGATCGCACGCCGGTGGAGTGAGCCGGACCGTCTCGCCTACGGCATGGTGACGTGACGTGCAGCGGGCTCGACCAGCTTCTTCACGAAGCGAGTGTCGTGGAACTCACCGATCGCGCGCACGCCCCAGACGCCGGTGGTTCCACGCCGCACGATCGCCATCAACACCGCAGTACTGGGTTGGGTATCGGACAGATCGAATCGGGCGACCTCCTGTCCGGTGAGCTGGTCGGCCATCCGGAAATAGGCGTGCGCGATGTCGGTGAAGTGCTGCCCGGTGAAGGAGTTGATCGTGAACACCAGCGCCGCGACCTGGGCGGGCAGGCGCGCGAGGTCGACGACAATCGACTCGGCATCGCCGTCGGCTGCGCCCGTCTTGCTGTCACCGGTGTGCTGCAGCGCGCCCATGAACTCGTTGGCATGGCGGTGCCAGACGATCTCCAGCTTGCTTGCCTGGGCGTCGAACGCGATGACGGATGCGTCCAGGTCGATGTTCGCGATTCCAGGGGCGGGATGCCAGCCCACGCCCACGACGAGCCGCTGCAGCGCCGTGCCGTCGGGGTTGACCAGGCTGACCCATTCGGTCGGGCGCAGGTGCAGGCTGCCCGTCGACAACGGGGTGGCCGCGGCTTGCGGCGCCGGCGGCACTGCCGCGGCTTGCGGCGCCGGCGGCACCTCCGCATATTCCGGCGGGGCGGCATCAGGATATCCGGATGCCGCGGCTGGTGGCGGCAGCTGTGGGAAGGGCGGTGGCGGGGGCGTGACGGGTGGCGGCGGGGGGGGCTGTGGTGCGACGGGGGGCGAATAGCCGGGCGGCGGGTAGGCCGGCGGCACCGCAGGCGAGGGAGCGGGCGGCACTTGCGACGCGACGGGTCCCGGTGGCGGCGCCCACGCCGGTGCCGCGTATCCGGCCATTGGCGGTGGTGGTTCGGCAGCCGGCGGGGGCGCGACGACGGGCGGTGCGACGACGGGCGGTGCGACGACGGGCGGTGCGACGACGGGCGGTGCGACGACGGGCGGTGCGACGACGGGCGGTGCGACGACGGGCTGCGGGGCCGGTGCCTCGGCCTGCTCGGCCGCGGCCGACCCGTCGTCCACGCCGATGCCGAAGTCGGCGGCGAGCCCGGCCAGCCCGCTGCGGTAGCCCTGACCGACCGCACGAAACTTCCAGCTGCCACTGTGGCGGTACAGCTCGCCTCCAACGATGGCCGCCTCGTCGGTCGCGGTCATCGCAAAGCGCGCCACGTCAGTGCCCGAGACCCGATCGGTGAGCAGCAACTCCAGACCCGGCACCTGACCGAACGTGCCGCCGTCGGCGGAAGCGCCGAGCACGACCCGGTCGACGCCGGGTGCAAGCTGGGCCAGGTCGATCTCGATGACGTCGCTGAACTGAACGGCACTGGACTTGCCGAGGTGCCGCACGGCATTCGAGGGGTGCTGCGGCTGGTTGTAGTACACGAAGTCGGCGTCGGAACTCACCTTGCCGTCGGCCTGCAGCAGCAGCGCAGAAGCGTCCACATCCGGGACGCCCGCACCGCCCGACCAGAGCAGGGTCGCGCGCAATGCCACTGCGGCGATGGGAACGTTGCCGCCCTTCGTCATCTGGGTCATGCCAGGATCGTGCCAGACCTGGACGAGGACGTGACAGCATGTCCCGGTGCGGCACTTCGACTTTCTGAGCGAGGCCGATCGGCAGCGGCTCTTTCTCCGCGCGCCCGAGCACTTCACCGCGTCGGAGGATCCCGGCCTGCTCGCCGTGGCTTTGGGCGCGACGCTGTACAGCCCGGCCAGCCGCCCGAACCTGGCCGCCGATATCGCCGCCCGCGCTGCCGCGGGCGTGGTCAGCCTCGTCGTCTGCCTCGAGGACGCGGTGGCTGACGCCGAACTCGCGGCCGCCGAGCAGAACGCGCTGGCGCAACTGCGCGCTCACGCCAAGACCGGGGCGACCGGCCCGCTGGTGTTCGTCCGCGTCCGTGCGGCGGAGCAGATCCGGATGATCGTCGCCGGTCTGGGGGAGGACGCCGCCCGCATCCTGACCGGGTTCGTGGTGCCCAAATTCACCGATGAGTCCGGCACGGAGTACCTCGACGCCGTGGTCGAGGCGAGCGCTCGCCTCGAGCGGCGACTGTTCGTCATGCCCGTGCTCGAGTCCCAGGAGATCATCTTTGCCGAGTCACGGCTCGGGTCGCTGCTCGGCGTGCGGCAGTTGCTCGACAAGTATCGCGAGTACGTCCTGGCTGTCCGTATCGGCGCCACCGATCTCTCAGCCGCTTACGGACTGCGCCGATCGCGCGATCTCACCGTCTACGACGTGCGCATGATCGCCGACGTGATCTCCGACGTGGTCAATATCTTCGGGCGGGCGGACGGCACCGGATATCCCGTCACCGGCCCGGTGTGGGAGTACTTCTCCGCGACGGAGCGGATGTTCAAACCGCAATTGCGGGAAGCACCTTTCGTCGAGCATGCCGAGCCACGGCTGCGCGCTGAGCTGATTGCCGGCGATCTCGATGGTCTGATCCGCGAGGTGGCGCTGGATCGGGCGAACGGGCTCATCGGAAAGACTGTCATTCATCCGTCCCACGTCGCAGCAGTACACGCTCTGTCTGTCGTCACGCACGAAGAGTTCGCCGACGCCACCGAGATCCTCGGGACATCGGGTGCCGGCGGGGTGGCCTCGTCGCCGTATCGGAACAAGATGAACGAGAGCAAGCCACACTCGGCCTGGGCGCGGAGCACGGCACTGCGCGCCCGGGCGTTCGGCGTCGCGCAGGAGGGGGTCTCGTTCGTCGACCTGCTCGGCGCGAGCTTGCACCAGTGAGCGAGCCAACCGCGCGGCATGGTCCGGTCGGCGCAAGCAGCGAGGTGGGCACGCCGACTACGGCGGCGGTTTGGGGCGGCCAGTGGGTCGCTGACCGGTTCGGCGTCGTGATTCAGGACGATCCCGCGCGCTCCGTGCGCCCCCTGCAGGAGTTGATCGGAATCGCTGTCCGGCGCAATCCGCGGCGCGCGCACCTGCTGGTGTCCACGGTGCTCGGCAAACACGTCCCCACCGACCCGCGGGTGGTGCGGGGCGCAGGTCGAACGCTGGGCAGGCTGGTGGCCGAGCGGCTGCGAGACGCCGAGGGTGCCGACGCGCTGGCCTGTCCGGAGACCCCGGTCGTGTTGGGCTACGCGGAGACGGCGACCGCGCTCGGGCACTGCGTCGCCGATGAACTGGGTGCCGATTATCTGCACTCCACGCGCCGGACCGTCCTCGGCCTGGACCCGGTCGGCAGCTTCGAGGAGGAGCACAGCCACGCGAGCGCACACCTGCTGCTTCCCGAGGATCCGGGCCTGCTGACCCGCGCGGGCGCTCTCGTCCTCGTTGACGACGAGTTGTCGACGGGGCGCACGGTGTTGAACACGATCGCGGTGCTGCATGCCCTCGCGCCGCGCCGGCACTACCTGGTGGCAACACTGGCCGACCTGCGCACGGGCGTCGATCGAGAGCGCACCAACATCTGCGCCCAGCGGCTCGGCGCGCGTATCGAGATCGTTGCTCTGGGCGCTGGTTGCGTGCGCCAGCCGGACAACTTCGCCGCCCGCGCCGCGCACTTCGTGGCGGGCTGCGCGCCCGTGCCGAGGGTGGCCGGGCAGCGGGCTGCGGTCGCCAGGGTCGCGCCGCGGTGGCCGGCCGGTGTCCGGGAG
>JBHEMN010000080.1:0-6060 GCA_046262575.1 Jatrophihabitantaceae bacterium | reverse complement strand
GGCAATTCAATCGCTACTGTCCGACGCGCCCCGGGCGCAGCGTTTGGGGTGCGGGGCGAGTGAGCGTGCGGATGCATACTCGGTGCGCAGCGTGGGCGAGCGGTACGTCGCGCTGCTGGATGAGCTGCGCGCCCCGCACCCCTCGGGAGGCGCCGCATCGTGCGGCGTTGGCCATTGACGCGGCGTTCGGTCGGCACGCTCGTGCCTGTTGCGGTCGCGATCGCGGCTTTGGCGGCGGCGACGCTAGTGGTGTTTCGTGATCGAGACCAGCTGTCCGAATCGATTCGCCGACTCGGTTGGCCGACAGTGGGCTTGTCCTTCGCTCTCGCCGTGGCTGGCGTCTTTTTCATCGCATTGCTCTGGCGGGCGGTTCTGACGGGCCTGGGCGCACCGACTGAGTTCCGAGCGGCGTGCGCAATGTTCTTCATCAGTCAGTTGGGCAAATACCTGCCTGGCTCGTTGTGGCCCGTGGTATCGCAAATGGAGTTCGGTCGACGCCATTGCATCGCGCGCCGGACCATGTTGGCGGCCAATGTCATCACCCTCGCGCTTAGCCTGACGGTCGCGCTCATTCTCGCCGCGGCGTTGCTGCCCTTTTCCAGTCCGGACGCTTTGGGCAGGTTCTGGTGGACATTCTTGCTGCTGCCACCGCTGGTCGCGTGTGTACATCCGCGTGCGCTGCCCGCCGTGCTCGACGCTCTGTTTCGAGTCTTCAAGCGTGAGCCACTGAATCAGCGCGTGACCGGTCGAAGTGTCGTTGCGGCCGTGTCATGGAGCGGGCTGAGCTGGGTGGTTCTGGGCCTGCACCTGTATGTCATTACTCACGCGCTCGGGGCCCACGGTCCGGCAGGACTGGCGGCCGCCATCGGAGGAGTCACATTCGGTGTTGCCGTCGGCATTGTCGTCATCCCCGCGCCGGCAGGCATAGGTGTCCGCGATGTCGCTCTCGGGGCTGTACTCACTCCTGGCCTCGGCGCCACCAATGCGATTGCAGCAGCGCTGGCGTCGCGGATCCTACTTGTCGGTGCCGATGTGGTGCTCGCTGTACTGAGCGTGCTCGCGCGCGCTGGTTTCGGACCGACGCCTGACACAGAGTCGATCCCCGGACCACGCGGTGTGCATGAAACTGAGCTCTGATCCAGCAGAAAGGACTCGCTAGGCTGCGGGCGAGAGATTCGGCGCAGTACAGGAGCGATTCGCGTGAACCACTCGGACCCGGGTCGCACCGAGCCTGAGCGTCTCGCGAGCGGCCGGCCGGACGCGGTGTGCGCCGTGCTCGTCACCCACCATCCAGATGTCGCCGCGCTGCGCGCTGCCCTGGCCGCCGTGCGACCACAGGTGCGCGCGCTGGTGGTCGTCGACAACGCCTCGCCCGGGATCGCCGCGGCGCTGGTCGACACCGGCGCGGTGCTGCTTCGCCAGTCGACCAACCTCGGCCTGGCCAGGGCCCAGAACCTCGGTATCGACTGGGCGCGCCGGCACGCCTGCAGCCACGTCCTGATCCTCGACCAGGACAGCGTGCCAGACCCTGGCATGGTCGACGGCCTGCTCGCCGCCTGGCGCCGGTTGTCGGCGTCAACCCGCGTCGGTGCGCTCGGGCCACGCTTTCGCGACCTGCGCGAACAACGCGACGCACCGTTCGTGCGGGTCGCGTTCCCGATGAGCCACAAGCTGTGGTGCGGCGCTTTCGCCGCCGAGATCGAGTGTGACTTCTTGATCAGCTCTGGGGCCCTGATCCCACTCGCTGTGCTCGACGATGTCGGCGGCATGGACGACGGCCTGTTCATCGACAACGTCGATCTGGAGTGGAGTTTCCGCGCCCGGTCGCGCGGCTACGCGCTGTACGGGGTGTGCGCCGCCACGATGGCGCACCGTTTGGGTGACGAGCGCCGGCCCGTGCTCGGCGGACTGCGCCAGGTCGTCACACACGGTCCGATCCGGCTGTACTTCATCATGCGCAACCGCGTCGCGCTGTACGCGCGCCCGCACACCCCCCGGGTCTGGATTGCGCAGGACCTGCCGCGCGTCATCGCCAAGTTCCTCATCTTCAGCCTCCTGGTCGGACCACGGGGCGATAACGTGCGGTTCATGGTGCGTGGCCTGCTGGACGGCGTGCGAGGACGGTCCGGACCCTGTCCCCTGGTGGGCGCTCCACGATGAGGACGCCCGCGATGAGCAGCGGCCGGTCGGTTCCATGACAGGGGATCTCGCCGTCGTGGCGGTGACGTACTCGCCGGGGCAGTCCCTGAGTACGTTCCTGGCCACCCTCGCGACAGCGACGAACCAGCACGTCGACGTTGTGCTGGCCGACAACGGCTCGACCGACGGATCGGTCCGCGCTGTGGCGGGGAACTCCGGCGTGCGGGTTGTCGAGACCGGCGGCAACGTCGGCTACGGGCGGGCGGCGAATGCCGGCGTGCGAGAGACGACGGCCGAGTTCGTCGTCGTGGCCAACCCTGACATCGAATGGACAGCGGGCTCGCTCGACGAGCTGATGGCGGCGGCACGACGCTGGCCGAAGGGCGCCGCGTTCGGCCCGCTCATCCAGACTCCGGACGGCGCCATCTATCCCTCGGCGCGGGCCCTGCCCTCCCTGGGCCGCGGGATCGGCCACGCCCTGTGCGGTTGGTGGTGGCCCTCGAACCCGTGGACCGCCGCCTACCGTGTCGAGCGGACCGCGCCCGTCGAGCGCACGGCCGGCTGGCTGTCGGGGTCGTGCCTGCTGCTACGCCGCGACGCCTTCGCCGAGGTCGGCGGTTTCGACCCGGGCTACTTCATGTACTTCGAGGACCTTGATCTCGGCGACCGGCTCGGGGCCGCTGGGTGGTACAACGTCTACGTCCCGTCGGCAGTCGTGTGTCACACCGGTGGGCACGCCACCTCGCGGGACGCGGTGCGCATGACCGCCGAACACCACCGCAGCGCCTGGAGGTATCTGTCCCGGCGCTACGCCGGCTGGAGATGGTTGCCGGTGCGCGTGGCCCTGCGGGCCGGACTCGGGCTGCGTTCGGTGATCGCCAAGCGGCTGCCTCGGGTTGCGGCGGGCGCCGGCGCACAGCGGCGCGCGCCCTAGGCTGTCCCGAACAAGGTGAGGTGACGATGCGGGCCACGGACGCGGTGATCCTGGTCGGCGGCGTGGGTGCTCGGTTGCGGCCGCTGACGCTGTCGGCCCCGAAGCCGATGCTCCCGACAGCCGGCGTACCGTTCCTGACCCACCTCGTCGGCCGTATCCGCGAGGCCGGCGTCCACCACATCGTGCTGGCCACGTCCTATCGCGCCGAGGTGTTCCAGTCCTACTTCGGGGACGGGTCCGCGTTCGGTGTCGAGATGGAGTTCGTCGTGGAGAGCGAACCGCTGGGTACCGGCGGCGCGATCCGGAACGTGGCCGGCCGGTTGCGCGGCGACACCGTGCTGATCCTCAACGGCGACGTGCTCTCCGGCGTCGACCTGCGCGCCCTTCTGGCGACCCACGCGGATACCGATGCGGATGTGACGTTGCACCTGACCAAGGTCGAGGATCCTCGGGCGTTCGGCTGCGTGCCAACCGATGCCGACGGTCGGGTCACGGCATTCCTGGAGAAAGACCCCGATCCTGCCACCGACCAGATCAATGCTGGCACGTACGTCTTCCGGCGGCCGGTCGTCGACTCGATACCGGCCGGGCGGCCGGTGTCGGTCGAGCGCGAGACGTTCCCCGGTCTGCTCGCCGCCGGCGCACTGGTGTTGGGCCACGTCGATTCGACGTACTGGCGGGATCTGGGGCGGCCGGCCGACTTCATCGCGGGCTCGGCCGATCTGGTGCAGGGCTTGGCGCCTTCACCGGCCTTGCCGGGGCCGGTCGGGTCCGCGCTCGTGCTGGCCGGGGCGCGGGTCGACCCGACGGCGCAGCTGTGCGGCGGGACGACGGTAGGCGCCGGGGCGGTGGTCTGGGCTGGCGCGGTGCTCGACGGCTCGGTGCTCCTCGACGGCGCGACTGTCGGGTCGGGCGCGGTGGTGCGCCGCTCGGTGCTCGGCTTCGGCGCGGTCGTGGGCGCCGGGGCGGTGCTCGAGGATGCGGTCGTGGGCGACCGGGCCCGGATCGGCGCCCGCGTCGAACTGCTGGCCGGAGTACGCGTGTGGCCCGATGTGGTGGTGCCCGACGGGGCCATCCGATTCTCCTCCGACCTGTGACGGCCTCGCGGGAACGCGGGTGGGACGCCGGGCGTCCCGTCGACCTGGGCGCGACGCTGGGACCGCTGCGGCGCGGTACCGGCGACCCGGCGCACCGCTTCGACGCCACGGGCGTCTTCTGGTGGGCCTGCGCAACACCCGACGGGGCCGGAACGCTGGCGGTGCGCGCGGCGGGAAACCTCGTCTCCGCACGGTCATGGGGAGCGGGTGCCGAATGGCTGCTGGAGCGGGTGCCGGCGTTGCTGGGCGCGGGCGATGACTGGTCCTCACTCGACCTGTCCACCCAGCCGCGGCTGCGCGACGTCCTGCACCGCAGGCCGGGTCTGCGGCTATCGGCGACCGGCCGGGTCATGGACGCCCTGGTACCCGCCGTGCTCGAGCAGCGCGTGACCGGTCCAGAGGCGCGGCGCGCCTGGCGGCTGCTGCTGCGCCGCTTCGGCGAGCCTGCGCCGGGCCCGGCGCTCGAGCTGCGGGTTCCGCCGCCTGCGCAAGTGCTGCTCGACATCCCGAGTTGGGACTGGCACCGCCTGGGCGTGGACTCCCACCGGCAGCGGGCGATCCGGGCAGCGGCGACGGTTGCGCCGCGTCTGGAGGAGTGCGGCGGGTTCGACCCTGCCACCGCCGGCGCCACTGTTCTCGCCCGGCTACGCGTCCTACCCGGCATCGGCGGGTGGACGGCGGCCGAGACCGCCCAGCGGGCTTTCGGCCATCCCGATGCCGTCAGCGTGGGCGACTACCACCTCAAGGATCTGGTCGTGCACTTCCTGACCGGCGCGCCGCGCGGCGACGATGCGCAGATGGTGCGGCTGCTCGAGCCGTGGGCCGGGCAACGCCAGCGCGTCGTGCGGCTGATCGAGCTGTCCGGAGTCGGCAAGCCGCGCTTCGGCCCTCGGTTGGCGCCTGTCGACATCCGGGCCATCTGAGCCGCCGCGGCCGACGCGCGACGACGTGGCGGTTCAGCGGGCGGCAAGGACGGCGTCGGACAACCGGGGCCACGCCTGCGCGGCCCACGCTTCGAAGGCGCGGTCGGTGAGCGCGACCAGCCCGATGCCGGCCACCGGGTCGACCAAGAACATGGTGCCGGTCTGCCCGAAGTGACCGTAGCTGCGAGGCGAGTTGGTCGAACCGGTCCAGTGCGGGCGCTTGGCGTCGCGGATCTCGAAGCCCAGACCCCAGTCGTTGCGATCCTGGCCGCCGTAGCCGGGCAGTACCCCTCGTAGCCCCGGATACTGCACGCTCGTCGCGTCGTCGAGTGTCGAGCGATGCAGCAAGCCCCGGGGCGCCAGGAGTTCCTGCATCACCCGCGCGAGGTCATCGACGCTGGACACGCCGTCGCGCGCGGGAGAACCGGACAGTTTGGTGGCGCGCAGGCCGAGCGGCTGCGCGAGCGCTTCGTCCAGGTAGGACGCGAACGGCATCCCGACCGCTGTTTGGACGAGAGACCCGGCGAGCTCGAAGCCGACGTTGGAGTAGATCCGCCGCACTGCCGGAGCCAACGCGCGCCGCGCGCGTTCGGGAGCCAGGCCCGAGGCGTGTGCGAGCAGGTGACGCAGCGTGGCCCCGGGTATCAGCGCCTCGTCGGCGCAGGCGGAGAGTTCGATCGCGCCCTCCTCGACGGCCACGAGCACGGCCAGGGCCGCCAAGGGTTTGGTGAGCGAGGCGAGCGGGAACGCCGCAGCGCTCGGGCCGTGTGCTGCGAGCACGCCCTCCGGGCCGACGACGGCGGCGGCGACCGTCGGCACCGGCCACTCGTCCACGCTGGAGAGCACGTCGGCAAAGCTCAAGGATGGCCTCGGCGGGGTTGCGCGGACCGGGACCCGGCCTGGCTGGGCAACGGGGTTTGCTCGTTCACCGACCGAGCCGCATTCGCGCCGCCTCGACCAGCCGGGG
>JBHEMN010000079.1:0-9313 GCA_046262575.1 Jatrophihabitantaceae bacterium | reverse complement strand
GCTGGTGTAGAGCTCCTGGGCCGGGGCGGTGGCGAGGTAGGTCAGAAGTTCCTTCGTCCCCTTGACGTGGGCGGAGTGCGAGCTGGCGAAGAAGCCGTCGGTAGGCGCCTCTTCCACCATCGGCACCGAGGGATCGATGCTCGGGAACTGGAAGAAGTCGATGTCGGCGAGGACGTTCTTCGGCGCTGCGTCAGCGAAGAACGTGCCGATCAGCATCATGCCGGTCTCACCTTGGATCAACGCGGTGGTCGCATCCTGGAAACTGCGAGCGGTTCCCTTCGGATCGAAATAAGCCAGCACCGTCTTCCAATGTGAGAAGACGTTCTTCACCTTGGCATCGGTGAAGCTCTGCTTGCCGGCGAGCAGGTCGCGGTGGAACGCGGCACCGTTGAGGCGGACGTCGAGGTAGTCGAACCAGCTCGACGCGACCCATGGCGTGCCCGGTGTGCCGCCGGCTCCGATCCCGATCGGTTTGACGCCCTTGCTCTGCAGCGTCTTGCACAGCGCGACGAATTCGTCCCAGGTGCGGGCGGGCTGCACGCCCCACTTGGCGAAGTTCGACTTGCGGTAGAACATGCCCCACCAGTAGTAGGCAGTAGGAACGAAGATCTGCGAGCCCTTGGTGTCAGTGGACAGGGCCTTCAGCGCCGGGCTGTAGTTGGACATCGACGTCCATACATCACTGACATCGAGCAGCAAGCCCTTGTCCGCGTAGGCGCGTGCGACCGAGCCGGCGCCCTCGGTGTAGACGTCCGGCGGATTGCCTGAGGTGAGGTAGCTGGGCAGTTGCGTGCGAAACGTCTCGGCCGCGACCGTGTTCAGCGATGCCTTGGCGCCACCGCGTGCGTTGAACGCCGCGATCAGTTTCTCCATCGCCGACTTGGCCTCCGGCGATGACAGATCCGACTGCAACGTCACCGTTCCGCCGGTCTGCTTGGCCGCCTTTTTCGAAGTCGCCGTGGCGCAGCCGCCGAGCGCCGCCGCCGTACCGGCCGCACCGAGTCCCACGAGAAACCCGCGACGGGTCAGATCGCTCATCAGCCTGTCTCCTGTCGATTGCTCTGGATCGTGCTGCGGACGATTCCGGGCTGTCGGCTGACCTCCGGCTACGTCCTGACTCCCACCTTCCGATGCAATCCTGAGATTGTCAAGATTTATGCATAAATTACGAACGATCGATGCGAGAACGGAAGGCGCGGATGATCAACGGCCGGGTCGCGACGATCACCGCCGCGAGAGCGGCCACCACGCGGGCTCAACCGCGATACGGACGGACGGGCTGGCCCGCGACACCGGCGGCGCAGCTGAAGACCGCGCCCGCGAGCGGCTCGGCGCCGGTAGGCACACCCGACCGCGACGTGGTGATGAACAGCTGATCGAGGCGCTCGCCGCCCAGGGTGCACGCAGTAACCTGGCTGGCGGGCACCTCGATCACGACGCCGAGCCGAGCACCCGGGTCATACCGCCGCACCTGCGAGCCACCCCACAGCGCCACCCAGACACCGCCTTCGGCGTCGACGCTGAGGCCGTCCGGTGAGCCGTCGGCCTCGTCGATCGTGACGAAGGCCCGCCGCGCGGTGAGACCGGTCGTGGGCTCGTAGTCGAAGACATCGACGCGCTGCGTCGGGGTGTCGACGTAGTAGGCGCGTGCGCCGTCAGGGCTCCAGTCCAGTCCGTTGCTGATCGTCGCCCGCGGGATGACGGTCGTCGTTGACCCATCCACCTCGAGGCGGTGCAGGGCGCCTGCGCCAGGCGCACAGTCATAAGCCATCGATCCGCAATAGAAGCGGCCATCCGGGTCGCAGCCCCCTTCATTCATCCGCACCCGTGGGTCCGACCACAGATCGCCCAGATATCGCAGCGGCGTGCCGTCGCCGTCGTCGAGCGCGAAACCACGCTCCACCGCCACGACGAAGCCACCGGTCACCCGCGGGCGCAGCGCCGCGGCAACGGTTCCGACGTGGTTGCGCCGGATCGATCCGTCAGCCGCGAGAGCCAGCACGTCGCCGGCGAGCATGTCCACCCAGCGCAGTTCACCTGACGCCGCGAACCACACCGGACCCTCGCCGTGATCGCTCACCGGATCGGTCAGTTGCTCTGCTGTGCTCATCGCAGTGTCACCGCTGCTGCGCTGCGCTGCTCGATGTCGGCGCGGGTGGGCAGTCCTTCCCAGTCGCCCGCCGTGGACACCGTGCACGCCGCACACGTCGTCGCCCACCGCAGCCGCTCGGCCAGCGGGCGTCTCTCGTCGCGCGCGGCCAGATAGCCGGCAACAAAGCTGTCGCCTGCGCCGACAATATCCACAACCTGGACCGACCAGGCGCGACATTCGGCCGACTCGCCCGCAGCGCTCACCGCGATCGACGGCTCGCGGGCGCGCTTGACCACGATCTCCGACGGTCCGCGGCCGATCAGCTCGTGCGCCGCGATGAGCGGGTCGGGCTCGTCGCTGACCAGCCACAGTTCGTCGTGTCCGACGAAAAGAACGTCGACGCGGGGCAGCAGTTGGGCGACCACCTCCTTGGCCCGGCCGCTCAGAGGCAGCGTGCTTCGGTAGTTGACGTCGAAAGAGACGGTGATCCCGGCGGCTCCGGCCTGCTCGACCGCCGTCTGAACCGCCGCCGCGCAGCTGTCACTGAGCGCGGGCGTGATCCCGGTGACGTGGAGCAGATCCGCGCCGGCGGCGAACGCGGGGGCAACATCCCCCGGTGCCAGCAACGACCCCGCACTGTCGCGGCGGTAGTAGCTCACCCGGGTGAGTTCCGCGGTGACCAATTCTCGGAGCATGAATCCGGTCGCCGCCTCCGGCGCGGTACGAACGAATCCGAGGCCGACGCCCTCCGCGGCGAGGTCGCGCCGCACCCGGGCGCCGATCTCGTCGGCACCGAGCACACCGATCCATTCGACGACGTGCCCGAGGCGGGAAAGACCGATGGCGACGGTGGATTCGGCCCCGGCCGTACCCAGCCGCAACCGGGTAGTGGTCCGCAGCGGGTGCCCGACCGCTGTCGCGGCCACACCCATCGTCTCGCCCAAGGTGAGTACTCGCATCAGGCCGCGATCCCTACCATTCGGCCAGACTGCCGTCCTCGTGCCGCCACACCGGGGTGCGCCATTCGTGCTCGTGCTCGCGCGCCCAGGCCGCCGCGGCTGCGATCGCGTTCTCGTCCACATCGACCCCGAGGCCCGGCAGGTGCGGGCGATCCACCCACCCGTCGCGGAAGGTGAAGACCGAGGGATCGCGCAGGTAGTCGAGCAGATCGAATCCGGCACCGTTGTAGTGGATGCCCAGGCTCTGCTCCTGGATCAGCAGGTTCGGAATGGCGAAGTCGACCTGCAGGCACGCCGCCAGCGCGATCGGACCGAGCGGGCAGTGCGGCGCCATGAACACGTTGTGCACCTCGGCCATCGCGGCAATACGGCGGACCTCGGAAATCCCGCCGGCGTGCGAGATGTCGGGCTGGGCGACTGCGATCCCCGCTTGGAACACCGACTGGAAGTCCCACCGGGAGTACAGCCGCTCACCGGTCGCGATCGGAATGCTGGTGCACGCCACCACTGCCGGCAGATTCGCGGAATGTTCGGGCAGGATCGGTTCCTCGACGAACATCGGCTGGAAGGGCTCCAGCAGCGGCAGCAGCCGACGCGCCATCGCTGTCGACACCCGGCCGTGGAAGTCGATCGCGATATCCCTTTCCGGGCCAAGCACTTCTCGCACGGCGGCCACCCGTTGCACCACCTGATCGACGGCATGCGGGGTCTCGATGGGAGACATCTGCGCGGAGGCGTTCATCTTCACGGCGGTGAATCCCTCGGCCACCCGCTGCGAGGCCTCCTCGGCCACCTGGGTCGAACGGTCTCCCCCGATCCAGGAGTACATCCGCACGCGGTCCCGTACCGCCCCGCCGAGCAGATCGTGGACTGGCACGCCGTGGAACTTGCCGGCGATGTCCCACAGCGCCTGGTCGATCCCGGCCACTGCCGAGGACAGGACTGGGCCGCCGCGGTAGAAGCCGCCCTTGGTCAGAAGTTGCCAGTTGGCCTCGATCCTGAGCGGATCGGTTCCGATCACCAATTCGGCCAACTCGTCCACCGCCGTCGCGACGGTACGAACGCGGCCCTCGAGCGCCGGTTCGCCCCAGCCGACGATGCCCTCGTCGGTGTCGATACGCAGGAACAGCCAGCGCGGCGCGACGGGATAGGTCGTCAGTCCGATGACCTTCATGAGCGCACGGCTCGATCGTGGCGAGCCGATCGCGCCGCGGCGACGGCTCGGCCGGCTCGTTCGGTCAGGATGGCTGCCTCGGCGGCGTCGCGCGGCGCAAGCCGGCCGGCCACGTCGCTGCCTATGGCCACCGCGCTCGCACCGGCCAGTAACCAAGCTCCGATGCCGTCAACGGCTATCCCACCGGTCGGCACGAATGCCTCGCCGGCGAACGGTCCACGCAGTTCGGACAGGTAGCGCGTGCCGAGGGCGCCCGCCGGGAACAGCTTGAACAACCGCGATCCCGCGCGCCGGGCAGCCATCACTTCAGTAGCGGTGGTGACTCCGGGCAGCGTGTCCAACCCTCGGTCGAGTGCGGCCGTCACCACGTCGCGGTCGAAGCCGGGGCTGACGATAAACCGTGCGCCGATCGCGGCGAGCTCGGCGACCTGGGCCACCTCGGTCACCGTGCCGCCGCCGACCACCAGCTCTGGGCGCTCGACAGCCGCCGCGATGGCTTCGAACGCGCCCGGCGTGTCCATCGTGACCTCGACGACGGTTATCCCACCGGCGGCAACTGCCCCCACCGCTGCCAGGACGTCGCCGCCGCCGCGGTAACGCACAATCGCCATGACGCCGGTTCGTGCGAGCTCCTCGGGCACCGACGGTGGACGCAGCCGGTCCACCCCGTCTGCTGCGCTCATCACGCCCCCTATCACCATATGCATACGCTCAACGCGGCAGCCCGTACGCGCGCACACCGCGGCGGCGCTGCTGGATGACGACCGCGACGATCAGCAGGGCACCCTGGGCGATGTCCTGCCAGAACGAGTTGACGCTCAAGATGGTCAGGCCGTTCTGCAGCACGCCCAGCAGGATCACGGCCAGCACAGTGCCCGAGATGCCGCCCTTGCCCCCCTGCAGCGCGACCCCACCAAGGGCCGCGGCAGTGATCGACTGCAGTTCCAGACCCTGGCTGCCGGAGGTGGGTTGTCCCGATCCGGTCCGCGCCGTGAGCAGGACGCCGGCCACCGCGGCCACGAGTCCGGCCAGCACATAACAGCCGATGACGTAACGGTTGATGTTGATGCCCGCGAGGCGGGCGGCGATCGGGTTGCCGCCGATCGCGTAGATGTTGCGGCCGATATCGGTGTAGCGCAGCATCAGGTGAACGGCGAGGGCGACGACGACGAACACCCAGATGAGGATCGGGACCCCGGCCGCAGCGCCCCGGGCCAGGAAGATGAACGTGGAGTCCGTGCCCGTGTAGCCCTGGGCGCGGCCGTTGGAGATCAGGTTGGCCAGTCCCCGCAATCCCGCGTAGGTGGCCAGCGTCGCGATCACGGCGTTGACCCGGCCGTATACGATCACCAGCCCGTTGAGCAGGCCGACGGCCACGCCGACGAGCAGGGCGACGCCGATGCCGAGGGCGGCACTGGTGGCTCTGGTGAACACCATGGCCGTAACCACCGAGGTCAACCCTGCGGCGGAGCCGACCGAGATGTCGAGGCCGCCCAGCAGCATCACGACCGTCTGGACCACCGCAAGCACTCCCACGATTGCGACCGTCGTGCCGATGGTCTTGACGTTGGAGACGAGGAAGAAGTTCGAGTCGCGCCAACCGATGACCGCACACAGCAGGATCAGGGCGGCGATCAGGCTGAGGTTCTGCACGCCGATCACGTCTAGTGTGCGACGGGCCCGGTTCGTCGTCCGCGGCTTGGTCGCGGCCGCGGGCAGCTCGCGGCTATCGATCTTGGTCATGCCGTCGCTCCCGTTTCGCTCAGGTCGTCGGCCATGGCCAGGGCCAGGATTCGTTCTTCGGTGGCTTCGGCGCGGGTCAGTTCGCCGGTGATGCGGCCGCTCTGCATGACGACGATGCGGTCGGAAAGGCCGAGCAGTTCAGGCATTTCCGAGGAGATGACGAGTAGCCCGATCCCGTCCTCGGCCAGGGCGTTGATGATCGAGTAGATCTCGGCCTTGGCGCCGACATCGACCCCGCGCGTCGGTTCGTCGAGGATCAGCAGTTTCGGCCGATGGGCTAGCCACCGCGCCAGCACGACCTTCTGCTGGTTCCCGCCCGACAGGTTGCCCACCTCCTGCTCCACCGAGGATGTCCTGATCGACAATTGGGTCACGAACTGCCTGGCGATGTCGCGCTCCTGCTTGCGCCGCACGATTCGGAAGGGCGAAAGTCGGGACAGGATGGCAAGGGAGATGTTGTCTCGCACGGACCGCCGCAGCAACAGCGCCTGCGCTTTGCGTTCCTCCGGCGCAAAACCGATCCCGGCGCGCAGCCAATCGGCCGGCCCGCGCAGCCGCAGGGCTCGTCCGGATACCGCAACGCGTCCGGAGTGGATCGGGACGTCGCCGACCACGGCGTGTGCCAGCTCAGAGCGTCCTGCCCCAACCAGGCCACCGAGTCCGACCACCTCGCCGGCGCGCACCGTCAAGTTGATGCCGTGCACATCGTCGGTTTCGACGTCGAAGAGTTCGAGGACGACTTCGGGCAGGTGGTCGGCCGCTGCTGGCGCGCGGACGAACATGTCGGTCAGGTCGCGTCCGACCATCATCCGCACCAGTTCGGCATAGGAGGTCTCGGGCACCGGTCGATCGCCGACGTAGCGGCCGTCGCGCAGAACGGCCACCCGGTCGGCGAGAGAGAAGACCTCCGGCATCCGATGGGAGACATAGATGATCGCCACGCCGTCGTCGCGGAGCCGCCGGATCAGGCCGAACAGCGCCGAGACCTCGTGGTCAGACAGCGAGGAGGTCGGCTCGTCGAACGCGATCACTCGCACCTGGCTGGCCAGCGCGCGCAGGATCTCGACCAGTTGCCGCTGCGCGGGGGAGAGCTGGCTGCCCATCGTGGCGGGATCGATTGCGGCGGAGAAGCCGTAGCGCTCCAGATCAGCCCGTACCTGGGCGAACAGGCCCCGCTTGTCCAGGATCCGGCCGCGGCGAGGCAGTTCACCGAGATAGATGTTCTCGGCCACCGATACGTGCGGGACGATCTCGGGCTCCTGCTGGATGACGCGCACGCCTGCCCGGTGGGCGTCGATCGGGGAGGCGAACCGCACGGGCGATGAGTCGAGCTCCAGGCGTCCTGAGTCCGGCTCCTGCTCGCCCGACAGCACTCGCAGCAGCGTCGACTTGCCGGCACCGTTCTCACCGATCAGGGCGAGGATCTCACCGGAGCGGACATCCAGGCTCACGGCGTTCAATGCCTGGACTCCAGAGAAGGCTTTGCTGATCCCCTCGGCCCGCAGCCGGGGCGCGGTGTCACGCGCCCCGGTCTGAGGTGTCGGTGTCGTCCCCGTCTCGTCGGTCATGCCGGTGCTTTATCCCTTGGCTGCCAGGCGTGCGATGGCTAGGTGCACTGCACACCGGCTTGGGTGAAGGTGCTGGCATCCACCATGGTCGTCTTGGCGATCGACTTGGGCGGCAGCGGGATGCCGTGGCGGATCTTGTTGACCAGGGCGTCGACCGACGAGGCGCCGACGGCCCGCCCGTCGATGAACAGGGCGGCCTTGTTGCCGCTGGCCTTCTTCGCGGTCCAGTCCTTGCAGGTCAAGTAGGCGCCGAGGCCGACACCGATGATGTTGGCCGGCGCGACGTTGTTGTTCTGCAATGCCGTGACCGCACCAGTTTCGCTTTCGTCGTTGCAGCCCCAGACCACCCAGTGCTTTACGTTCGGGTTGGCGGTGATCACTGCGCCGGTCTTGTTCTGGGCGTCCACCACGGAGTTGTCGGTACCAACCTTCACGATCTTGACTGTGGTGCCGGCCGCGGCGCTGAAGCCCTGCTCCTCACCCTGCTGGCGCTGCTGACAGTCGGACAGGTCCTGCTGGTACGCCGCCAGCACGCGGGTGTCCGACGCTGACCAGCCCGCGGACTTGAACAGCTGTCCGGCCTTGGTCCCGACGGAGGTGCCCATCTGCACGGAGTCGAAGCCGACGAATGGCGCATCTTGGCCCGCGCCGTTCTTGATCGGGTCGTCCGAGGCGACCAGTGGAATGCCGCCGGCAGCGTCGATGACTCGAGGGCCGATCTTCTGATCGGGCACTACGATCGCGATTCCGTCCACCTTCTGGCCGACTTCGGTGTCCATGGCGCTGATGGCCTTGTTCGCGTCGGTGCCGAGGTTCGCGCTGACAATCTTGACGTTGCCGAGCTTGGTCGCCTCAGCCTTCGCGCCGTTGATCTCGTCGACGAAATACTGCTGGTCGCCTTGCTTCTGCAGGTAGGCGATGGTGATTGCGCCGCTCTTGGTGCCTCCGCTGTGTTTCGGACTTTTCGTCTTGCCCGTCGAGCAGCCGCTCAGCACCAACGCCACGGCGACTGCTGCGACGCCGCCAACGGCGAGGCCCCTGGTCCACACAGTTCTCATGCGATTCCCCTTCACGTCGGACGCGCGTGCCGCCGCGCTGCGCGATTGCCCTGACAGACAGCGTCTGCTGAGTCTCAGGAGCTGGTGCTCTGGTTGTCAAGGACTATGCATTAATAATTCCATAACCCTAGCCTGAAGCCATTGCCGTGGCGAGCGCGTCGCGCCCACGACCGGCCTCGATCGTCACCCGCCAGCTCCGGCGGGCGCCCCCGGGCAGCGACCAGCCCCCCGCCGACGAACTCTGCGCGTACGCAATTTCGGGATCATCCGATGACCCGAACGCCGGCTCGATGGCCAGGTGGGCCAGCGGTTGTGGCCCCCATCCGGACAGGTTGATCCACACCCCCAGATCAGGTGCGTCGACCGTGCGCCAGAGCAGCCATTCCTCACCGTGCAGCACGCCGATGGATGTCGGGTGCGGCGCTTCGAACCAGATCTTCGCCGCGTGGCCGCGGGCGCCTGTCAGTTCGGTCTCGCGGGCGAGTTTCCCCGACGGGCTCAGCCAGCCGATGTCGCTCGAGGGCGTCCCGTCGGCGAAGGCGCTGCCGACACGTACGGGCGCTGGTGCGGGCAGCACGAGGCGGGTTCGCTCGTCCACCGCCAGCAACGGGTGCTGTGCCCACGCCCAGTCCAACCGCTCGCTGTCGTCGTTCTGCAAGCAATAGTCGGCCAGCAGGCGGTTTCCGCCTGTTCGCAGGGTGCGCTGCAGGTCATAACGG
>JBHEMN010000078.1:0-10733 GCA_046262575.1 Jatrophihabitantaceae bacterium | reverse complement strand
GTGTTGTCGTACTGGGCCTCCATGCCGTACTGCGCCGGATCGAAGCTCTCGTCACCCAGCGAACCCTCGTTGGCCTGCTTCAGCGACAGCGAGATGCGCCGGCGCTCGAGGTCGATGTCGATCACCTTGACCAGGAGGTCGTCGCCGACCTGCACCACTTGCTCGGGGATCTCGACGTGCCGCTCGGCCAACTCCGAGATGTGGACCAGGCCCTCGATGCCGTCCTGGACCCGCACGAACGCACCGAACGGCACGAGCTTGGTGACCTTGCCCGGCACGACCTGACCGATCTGGTGGGTGCGCGCGAACTGGCGCCAGGGGTCTTCCTGGGTGGCTTTGAGCGACAGCGACACGCGCTCGCGGTCCAGATCGATGTCGAGCACCTCGACGGTAACGTCCTGACCGACCTCGACGACCTCACTGGGGTGGTCGATGTGCTTCCAGGACAGTTCGGAGACGTGCACCAGACCGTCGACGCCACCGAGGTCGACAAAGGCCCCGAAGTTGACGATGGAGGAAACGACGCCGGTGCGGACCTGGCCCTTGGCCAGCTTGTTCAGGAACTCGCTGCGCACCTCTGACTGCGTCTGCTCGAGCCATGCCCGGCGCGACAACACGACGTTGTTGCGATTCTTGTCCAGTTCGATGATCTTGGCCTCAAGCGTCTTTCCCACGTAGGGCTGCAGATCACGCACGCGGCGCATCTCGACAAGGGACGCCGGCAGGAAGCCGCGCAGGCCGATGTCGATGATCAGGCCCCCCTTGACCACCTCGATGACCGTGCCCTCGACGACCTCGTCGTTTTCCTTCTTCTGCTCGATCGTCCCCCATGCGCGCTCGTACTGAGCACGCTTCTTGGACAGGATCAACCGGCCTTCTTTGTCCTCCTTCTGGAGGACGAGCGCCTCGATCGCGTCGCCTACGCTGACCACCTCGTTGGGGTCGACGTCGTGCTTGATCGACAGTTCGCGCGAGGGGATGACCCCCTCGGTCTTGTAGCCGATGTCGAGCAGGACCTCGTCCCGGTCGACTTTGACGATGATGCCCTCGACGATGTCGCCATCGTTGAAGTACTTGATCGTCAAATCAATGGCGGCCAGGAAGTCATCGGCCGAGCCGACGTCATTGATCGCAACTTGCGGTGTGGTCGTGGTCGGAGCTTCGGCGGTAGAGGTCATTGAGTAGGTGGGTCCTGACAGAATCTCGAGCGGTCGCGGACATGCCCGAATCGCCGAATCGAAGTGAACGACGAGCGGCCTACTCCATGTCGAGGCCACAGACCTGTTCCGCACGCGAGAGCTTACTCCAGGGCAGCGCTCACCGGAAAATTGCCTCGCTCACCGGGAGAACGCCACGCCGAGTGCCTCGACCACCTCGCCCAGCGCCTGCCGGGCGGCGGGGACGACCCCCGGAAGCGCCATGTATCCGTGCACCGCGTCGACGTAGTTCGTCAATCGCACCTCGACACCTGCCTTGCGCAGGGCCGCCGCGTAGGCCGGGCCCTGGTCGCGCAGCGGATCGTGCTGAGCCGTCTGGATCAACGCGGGCGGCAGGTCGTGATGCTTACCGCGCAACGGCGAGGCATACGGATCGGTGCCGGCGTCCCGCCCGCGGTACAGCGCGCTGAACGCGATCACGTCTGCCTTGCCGAGCACCGGCGCGTGTTCGTTCTCATCCTCGGACGGAAACGTGTCGATCAACTCGACGGAGGGGTAGATCAACACCTGCTGCGCGATCGCGGGCCCGCCCCGGTCGCGGGCCATCAAACACACTGCTGCCGCAAGGTTGCCCCCTGCGCTGTCGCCCATGACCGCGAGCCGCGCCGGGTCGACACCAAGCTCGGCTGCGTGCTCGAGGACCCATGCCGTCGAGGCGTAGCAATCCTCGGCGGCGGCCGGGAACGGATGCTCAGGTGCCAGCCGATAATCGACTGAGACCACCAGCACCGCCGCCCGCGCCGCGACGGAGCTACAGAGCCAGTCGGATTGGCGCGAGTCGCCGCCGACGAAGCCGCTGGCGTGGAAGTTCACGACGACTCCCAACGGCGCGCCGGCGGCGAGGCGGGGGCGATAGATGCGCAGGGGCACAACGGTGCCGTCGGACAGCTGCGCCGCCGAGTCCTCGATCTGCGCGTTGCGATCAGCCCGTCCGGCGACCAGCCACGCGCCTGGGAGGCGCAACAGCCATTTGCGACGGTTGCTGCCCGCGCGAACCTGGGCGTGGGTGAGTTGCGCGAGGGGGGTGCGGTCGAGCGCGGACATGACCCGCCAGAGCATGGCCGCCCTTACCGGGATAGCCACAGCGCGCTCCAGAGGTCGGGTCGGTCGAGGGCCCACGGTACGGGACGAACCGAGTGGCAAAATCTCGGCATGGCAGAGATACCCCAGGCGGTGGGAGTGACGCGCCGCGAGCAGGACGTCGCGAGCACTGTGCGCGCCAACCGCCGGTGGTGGGACGAGGACGCCGACCGCTACCAGGCGACGCATGGTGCCTTCCTCGGCGTCGCGGACTTCGTCTGGTCACCGGAGCGACTCCGCGAGGCAGACGCGCACCTGCTCGGCGACGTCGCCGGCAAGGTGACGCTCGAGGTCGGCTGCGGCGCGGCTATGTGCTCACGCTGGCTGGTTGCGGCCGGCGCGCGACCGGTGGCGTTCGACATCTCTGCGGGCATGCTGCGGCATGCCCGAGCCGGCGCCGACGACACCGCGATCGACGTCGCGCTCGTGCAGGCCGACGCACAGTACCTTCCATTCGCCTCGGCCGTGTTCGACATCGCCTTCACCGCCTTCGGCGCCGTGCCGTTCGTAGCGGACTCGGCGCGGGTGATGCGCGAGGTGGCGCGGGTGCTGCGCCCCGGCGGGCGCTGGGTCTTCGCGACGACTCACCCGCTGCGGTGGTGCTTCCCGGACGACCCGGGTCCTGGCGGCCTGACCGCAACCATGCCGTACTGGGACCGCACGCCCTACGTGGAGCACGCCGGCGACGGCGAGGCGACCTACGTCGAGCATCACCGCACGCTCGGCGATCGGGTGCGCGAGCTCGCCGCGGCGGGCTTTCGACTGTTGAACATCGTCGAGCCGGAGTGGCCCGCCGGCCACACCGAGGAATGGGGGCAGTGGTCACCACTGCGCGGCGCAGTCCTGCCCGGCACGGCAATATATGTCTGCGCGCTCCCCCGCCGAGGCGACGCTCGCTGATCGGCGCTCAGTGCGCGGCGGCGTGCCAGGTGCGCCCGACCCCTATCGACACGTCGAGCGCGACGTCGAGTGGGTAGGCGGCCCCCATCTCGCGCCGCACCAGTTCCTCGACCGCTACCCGCTCCCCCGGCGCGATCTCGAGTACCAGTTCGTCGTGCACCTGCAGCAGCAGCCGGGAGCGCAGGCCCGCGTCAGTCAGGCCGCGATGCACACCGAGCATCGCCACCTTGATGATGTCCGCCGCGCTGCCTTGGATCGGAGCGTTGAGCGCCGCACGCTCGGCCATCTCACGAAGGTTGCGGTTGTCGCTGTTCAGCTTGTCGAGGTAGCGGCGCCGTCCCATGATCGTTTCGGTGAACCCGGTCTGCCGGGCATCGGCCACCACCGAGTGCAGGTAGTCGCGCACGCCCCCGAAGCGGGTGAAGTAGGCCTCCATCTGGGCGCGCGCCTCGTCCGGCGTGATCTTGAGTTGTTTGGCCAACCCGAACGCGGACAGACCGTAGGCCAGCCCGTAGGACATTGCCTTGACCCGCCGCCGCAGCTCACCGTCGATGTGACTGGGGGGCAGGTCGAACGCGCGCGAGGCTACGAACGTGTGCAGATCCTCACCGGTCGTGAACGCCTCGATCAATCCGGCATCACGCGACAGGTGCGCCATGATGCGCATCTCGATCTGGCTGTAGTCGGCGGTCATGAGCGATTCGAACTCGGGCCCGACCGTGAAGGCCTCTCGGATCCGCCGGCCCTCCGCAGTGCGCACCGGGATGTTCTGCAGATTCGGGTCGGTGGAGGAAAGCCGGCCGGTCGCCGCAACAGTCTGGTTGAACGTCGTGTGGATGCGGCCCCGGTCATCGATCAGGGGCAGCAGGCCGTCGACGACCGACTTCAAGCGGGCGACCTCGCGGTGGCGCAGCAGCAGCTCGAGGACGGGGTGCTCGGTCTTGACGTAGAGGTCGGCCAGCGAGTCGGCGTCGGTGGTGTAGCCGGTCTTGATCCGCTTCGTCTTCGGCAGCGTGAATTGGTCGAACAGGATCTCCTGCAACTGCTTGGGCGAGCCCAGGTTGAACTCGCGGCCGACCAGTAGGTGGGCGTCCTGCTCGACCGCCTTGACGTGTGACGCGAGCTCGGCCTGAAGGCTCAGCAAGGCATCGGTGTCGGCGGCGATGCCCACCGCCTCCATGTCTGCCAGCACGAACGTCAGGGGCAGCTCCAGCTCGGCGAGCAACCGCGATGCGCCGCCCTGGTCGAGCGCGGTGTCGAACTCGGCAGCGAGGTCGCGAACGGCACTGCCGCGAACCGTCTCGACCTGCGCTATGGCGTCGTCGGATTCCTCGACGCCGCCGTCAAGGGTCAGCTGCCCGGACTCCTCGACGTTGCTGCGCAGCTCGCGGTGCAGGTAGCGCAGCGCGAGGTCAGCCAGGTCGAATGAGCGCTGGTCCGGGCGCAGCAGGTAGCCGGCAAGCTGGGTGTCGCTGGTAACGCCGGCCAGCGTCCAGCCATGCTGGCGTAGCGCCAACAAGGGGCCCTTCACATCATGGGCTGCCTTCGGAACGGCGGGGTCGGCAAGCCAGGCCGCCAGCGCGGCATCGTCGGCAGGGCTGAGGCCATCGGGCGCGATGAACGCCGCCGCGTCGTCGCTGGCCGCGAGCGCGACACCGGTGAGCGCACCCGTTCCGCGCCCCCACTGGCCGCGGAACGCCAGCCCGACCCGGGATCCGTCGCGAGCGTGCTCGCCCAGCCACTGCTCGACGTCGTCGATGGCCAGGCGGGTGGCCGATACGTCGAAACCGGACTCGGCCTCGGGCGCGGCAGCCTGCACGGTGGCGAAGAGGCGGTCGCGCAGCACGCGGAACTGTAGGTCGTCGAACAATGCGTGCACCTCGTCGCGATCCCACTGCTTGCGCTCGAGATGCTCGACGACCACGTCGAGCTCGACGGTGCGCACCAATTCGGTCAGCTGCCGGTTGCGGATGACGCTGGCCAGGTTCTCGCGCAGCGCGTCTCCGACCTTGCCGGTGACCGTGTCGACGCGTTCGACCAACGCGTCGAGCGAGCCGTACTCGCGCACCCACTTGGCCGCGGTCTTCTCACCGACCCCCGGGATGCCGGGCAGGTTGTCGCTGGGATCGCCGCGCAGGGCCGCATAGTCCGGGTACTGCTGCGGGGACAGGTGGTACTTGGTCTCTACCTCGCCCGGGGTGAACCGGGTGAGTTCGCTGACGCCTTTGCGCGGGTAGAGAACGGTGACGTCGTCAGTCACCAGTTGCAGTGCGTCCCGGTCGCCGGTGCAGATGAGCACCTGCATACCGGCCGCGGCGGCCTCGACGGTGAGCGTCGCGATCACGTCGTCGGCCTCGTAGCCCTCGACCATGACCGTCGGAATGCGCAGGGCGTCGAGGACCTCGCGGATGAGCGTGACCTGGCCCCGGAAGTCGGCCGGAGTCTCCTGCCGCCCTGCCTTGTACTCGCTGTAGGCCTCGGTGCGAAACGTCTTGCGCGAGACGTCGAAGGCGACGGCCAGATGGGTGGGCTCTTCGTCGCGCAACAAGTTGATGAGCATCGAGGTGAATCCGAACACCGCGTTCGTCGGCTGCCCGGTGGTGGTGGAGAAATTCTCGACCGGCAACGCGTAGAAAGCGCGGTAGGCCACCGAGTGCCCGTCGATGAGCAGAAGCTTTGCGCCATGGGTCCGCAGGGCCGTCACGGGCCCTGAGCTTAGAGGTAGCACCGACAGCGCGCGGCGCGCTGGGCCGCCTCGGCGGCGTGCTTACGCGCCGCGACGGATGCGTGGGGTCAGACCCGTGCGGTTCGCGCGCACCAACCGCGCCCGCCGCAGCATTGCCATCTGCTCCGGCGCCTCCGCCATGCCCAGTGCACGGCGCAGCACGCTCGTTGCCGCAATGCGGTGCACGACGAGCGGCGCGAAGCCCAGGCGCGCGAGATAGCGATTGGCCTCGCGCGATCCCGAGCCCGCGGTAGCCAGCACATGATCCATTCCGCGCTCGTCGGCGAGGTGCACCACGGAAGTGAGCAGCATGCGGCCAACCCCGCGCCGGCGTTGCTTGGGCGTCACCATGAGGTGGCTGACGTGCAGCACCGGCGTCAGGTCGATCGCGCCGATCTCATCGTGGCGGGCTACGAGCAGACCGACCACGCCCCCTGCCTCGTCGACCGCCACAAGCAGGGCGCGCGAGCCGTCGCGGATGATCTCGGCAAAGCGCTCGGCGAGGTGTTCGCCGGCGGTGTTCATCAATGGGCGCCCGCTGAACATCCCTGCGGACGGATCGACCGACCGGGCCAGGGCCACCAGGCCAGATATGTCCGCGAGGTCGGCGGGACGCACACGAACGTTGATCCGCGACACGGCAACTGACTCCAGGCTCGGACTTGTGGTCGGCTAGGCGTTCTGGCTACGCGACACCCTAGGCCGATCGAGGCTGCTCCTGGAACGGAGGTCCCCGGTATGGCAGGTACCTGTTCTCGACTTGGCCGAGCCTGCCTTGCTGGCTATGATGCCGCGATTTCCTCGCCCAGGTATGCCGCGCGGATCCGGTCGTCAGCCAACAGATCGCTGCCGGTGCCTTCGAGCACGATCTCGCCCGTTTCCAGCACGTACCCGCGATCGGCCAGGCTCAGCGCCTGTGCTGCGTTCTGCTCCACCAGCAGCACGGTGACCCCGGCGCTGTTGATCTCGCGGAGGATGTCGAAGATCTGTGCCACGACCAGCGGAGCAAGCCCCATGGACGGCTCGTCGAGAAGCAGCAGCCGTGGCTTGCCCATGAGTGCACGCCCGATGGCCAGCATCTGCTGCTCCCCCCCGGACAGCGTCCCGCCCTGCTGCTTGTAACGCTCCTTCAGCACCGGGAACAGCTCCAGCACGCGCTCAAGATCACTGTGGTCGATCTTCTTGAACCGGAAGGCGCCCATCTCGAGGTTTTCGTGAACGGTCATCCGCGGGAAGACGTGCCGCCCCTCGGGGACGTGGCAGATCCCCATGCCGATCAGCTCGTGCGCCGGGATGCCATCGATGCGTCGTCCCTCGTAGGTGATAGCGCCCAGGGCTGGGCGCAACATGCCTGACACCGTCTTCTGAGTGGTCGTCTTGCCGGCGCCGTTGGCACCCAGGAGGGCAACGATTTCACCTTCGTTGACGTGGAACGAGATGCCCTTGAGGGCGCGGATGGCGCCGTATCGCACCTCGATGTCGTCGACGTCGAGCATGCTGGGCGAGGCCGGGTCCGGCCGCTTGGCGAGGTCGATCGACTCAGTCATCGGCGTGCTCCGCATCGTGAGGCCCATCGGTCTCGATCAGGTGCACCTCGCTCTGGTGCGCAGCCTGCTCCTCTGCCTCCTCGGCCGAGGTGCCGAGGTAGGCGGCGACGACAGCTGGATTGCGCTGAATCTCGCGGGGGGCGCCCTCCGCGATCTTCTCCCCGAAGTTCAGCACCACGATGCGGTGCGCGATCGACATCACCAGCTTCATGTCGTGCTCGATCAGCAGCACGCTCACGCCGCGGGTGGCGTTGATGCGCTGGATCAGCTGGGCGAGGTCGCGCTTCTCCACCGGGTTGGTGCCGGCAGCCGGCTCGTCCAGGAGCAGGACACCTGGATTCGTGCCGAGCGCGCGGGCGATCTCGAGGCGTCGCTGCTCGCCGTAGGGCAGGGAGCCGGCCAGCTCGTTGGCGCGCCGCCCCAGTCCGACGTCGCGCAGCAGCACATAGGCCGCGGCTGTGCTGTCGCGCTCCTCCTTGCGCTGCCACGGCATGCCGAGCATGGCCGCGAGGGGTCCAGCCTTCTGGCGGGTCTCAATACCGATCTTCACGTTCTCCAGCGCCGTCAGCGCGGGGAACAGCCGGATGTTCTGGAACGTCCGCGCGACACCGAGGTGGTTGATGACGTGAGTCTTTCTGCCGATGACGCTGACCGGCGCGTCGCCCTCCCGGCCGGAGACGGTGATCGATCCCTCCTGTGGCGTATAGACGCCGGTGAGCGAGTTGAACAGCGAGGTCTTTCCTGCCCCGTTCGGTCCGATGATGGCCAGGATCTCCCCGCGATACATCTCCAGACTCACGTCATTGAGGCTGACGACCCCCCCGAATCGCAGCGTCACATGGCTGACGTCGAAAACGACCTCTCGCGTGGCCGACGGGGCGCTCGGGCTATCGGTCACGGTCATCAGAGCGCTCCGGACCGGGGTACTGCGGAGACCTCTGAGCTGGCCGGAGCATCCAGACCAGTCAGCTCAGCCTTGCGTCGCTTGGCTGGAAGAAGACCGGCCGGTCGGAAGATCATCATCAGCAACACAACGGCGCCGATCCACATCTGCCGGTCGTCAGCCGGCACCTGATCTTTCAGGAACTCCGGCAGCCAGGTCAGGACGGCGGCTCCCGCCATGGCGCCCGGCAGCGACCCCATACCGCCGAAGACCACGTAGGCCACGACCAGGATCGAATTGTTCAGGACGAAGTTGTCGGGGTTGAAGTACCCGACCTGGCTGGCGAAGAAGACGCCCGCCACACCCGAGGTCGACGCGCCGATGGCGAATGCGAGAAGCTTCACGCGGGTGGTGTTGATGCCGCTCGCCTGCGCGGCAACCTCGTCCTCGCGTACAGCGGCCCATGCTCGGCCGAGCCGGGATCCTTCGAGTCGGTAGAACAACAGCACGATGATCACGATCAGGAACAACAGGAGATACCAGTACTGCAGGTTGTTCAGACCCCACGTGAGGTGCAGCGGGCCGAGGTGGATCACCGGGTGCGGCAACGCCGGTGTCGGGCCGCGGGTGCTGTTGGTGATGTCGCCCGGGTTGTTGATCGCGATGATGCGAATGATCTCGCCGAAGCCAAGCGTGACGATGGCCAGGTAGTCACCCCGTAGTCGCAGGGTTGGCGCGCCGAGCGCCAATCCCGCGAGGAGGCAGATTCCGATCGCGAACGGGATCGCCAGCAGCGGGGTCATGTGTAGCCAGGACGGCGGCTTGTGCGGCAAGGAACCGACGAGGAACGCGGTGGTGTACGAACCGATCGCGTAGAAGGCGATGAATCCGAGGTCGAGCAGGCCGGCCCATCCCACGACAACGTTGAGACCGATCGCCAGCAGGACGTACACCCCGATCTCGCTGACGAGAACCTTCTGCCAGAACTGGGTGGTGGTCGGTGGGTAGAACAGCGCCAACGCCACCCCTACCAGGATGAGGCTGCGGGTGGACGCGCTCGCTCGAGCTCGCAGTCCCGGCGGAGCGTCCTGCTCGTCAGCATCCGTCCCCGCATCTGGGACCTCGGCGCCCTGAGCCGCGGATCGCCGGTGCTCAGCCGTCGCCGAGACGTATCCTCCTGCCGCCACAAGGCTGAACGCGATGCAGGTCAGCCAACCGCCGACGCCTAGATTCTGCCAGGGACCGGTGGCCGAATCGACGTTGAGGCCGGCGGCCAGGGCGGACATCTTGTACAAGGTCACGAGCGTGAACCCGACCGATATGACTCCGAGTCCAGCGGCCGCCCAGCCGAGCGCCCGGTTGCGCAGGTAACTTCCGGCGGCGCCGAGCGCCGCGCTCACGACGAACAGGGTCCAGGCCAGCCAGTCGAGGTAGGCCAGGAAGATCGAGGCGAGCCCGGAACTGTCGAACAGCGAGTGCGTCTCGGACAACGAGGAGTTGAGCCGCAACGGGGAAAACCAGCCGGCGACCGTCATCGCACACACGCCGACGATCAAGCCCAGGGCGACCAGCGGCAGGCCGGGGCGCCAATCCATCCTCCGTTCGATAGCCTCGCGCGTCGCGGCGATCTGCTGGCGGGTGAGCGCCGCGGCTCCGCACGCTGCCGCCATCACCAAGAAGCCGATCAACGCGCCAAACGCGCCCAGCGAGTGGTCGATTCCACCATCGAAGGAGGCAACCTCCTGCTTGGCCACGACAGCGGTAACCGCGGCTAGGACGCTCAGCGCGGCCGCTGCCCAGGCCAGCGGGCGCATCTGCCGGGCGATGGCCACGCCGCCGATGACGAGGACGAGCACGAAGAGGGTCCAGTGCAGCCATCCGAAGAATGCCGTAGCGATCGGCGAGAGGCCCGAGGTTTGGGACACCGCCGTGGCAACGGCGCCGAGCTTGGCATCGCCGATCGGGTCGTACCACCGCAACAACACGTAGGCCGCCACGACGCTGGCACCACCGACCATGAATGACGGGGCTCCCGGTCGGGACAGGTACGGGCGTACCTTCGGCCAGAAGGTGATCGCGAGGAAACCCAAGACGCCAATGGCCAGGAACACCAGGACACGGGGCTTGAAAATGGCTTGGTGGAACGCCAGTCCGTAGTCCTCCGAGGTGCCCTCCTGCGGTCCCCACATGAGGGCGAGCACCAGGGATCCGGCCAGGCAAGCCAGGAACCGCTTGAACAGCGGTGCGGCTAGCAGGGTGCGGACGTTCATGCGGCACGCCCCAGCTTCTCGCCGAGGACACCGGTCGGTCGGACTACCAGTACGAGTACGAGAACCACGAAAGCGACGACGTCGGTCCACTCGATGCCGATGAAGCTCAAC
>JBHEMN010000077.1:0-5333 GCA_046262575.1 Jatrophihabitantaceae bacterium | reverse complement strand
CCGAATTCGTCTCGGGTGTCGCCGAGCAAGTAGACCTGCGCTCCGTCGGTGCGAAACCCCTGCCCGGTGCGCCGGGCGACGTCCTCGATCACCCCGAGCATGCCGACGACCGGAGTCGGCAGGATGGGGGCGGAGCCGGTCTGGTTGTAGAAGCTGACGTTGCCGCCGGTCACCGGGACGCCGAGTGTCAGGCAGCCGTCGGCCAGCCCGCGCACCGCCTCGGTGAACTGCCACATGACGGCCGGGTCCTCCGGTGAGCCGAAGTTCAGGCAGTTCGTCACAGCGAGCGGGCGGGCGCCCGTCGTGGCGACATTGCGGTACGCCTCGGCCAGCGCCAGCTGGGCACCGGCATAGGGATCCAGGTGCGTGTAGCGGGCATTGCCATCCGTCGAGAGCGCGATCCCGCGTGCGGTCGACGCGTCGAGCCTGATGACGCCGGCGTCCTCCGGCTGGGCCAGCACGGTATTGCCCATGACGAAGCGGTCGTACTGGTCGGTGATCCAGGACTTGTCCGCGAGGTTGGGCGCGGCAGCCAGGCGCAGCAGGGTGGCGCGTAGCGCGGAGCCGTTGCGCGGCCGCGGTAGATCGCGACCGTCGTGCTCGTTCAACGCGTCCTGGTCGGACGGGCGCTCCACGGGTCGCTGGTACACCGGGCCCTCGTGCGCGGCGGTGCGCGGTGGCAGATCGACGATCTGCTCGCCGTGCCACCGCATGCGTAGCCGGCCGGTGTCGGTGACCGTGCCGATGACCGTGGCGGTGACGTCCCACTTCTCGCAGACGGCGAGAAACTCCTGCAGCCGCGCGGGCCGCACCACCGCCATCATTCGTTCCTGTGACTCGCTCGTCAGAATCTCTTCCGGCGCGAGCGTGGGATCACGCAGCGGGGCCAGGTCGAGGTCGACGTCCATGCCGCCGGTGCCTGCGGCCGCGAGTTCGGTGGTGGCACAGGACAGTCCAGCTGCACCGAGGTCCTGGATGCCGACGACCAGGTCGGCCGCGAAGATCTCCAGGCAGCACTCGATCAATACCTTCTCGGCGAACGGGTCGCCCACCTGGACGCTGGGCCGCTTGGTCTTGCCCCCGGTCTCGAACGTCGCGCTCGCGAGCACCGACGCGCCACCGATGCCGTCGCCGCCGGTTCGCGCGCCGAACAGCACCACCCTGTTTCCCAGGCCGTCGGCCCTGGCGAGCTTGATGCCATCGGTGCGAAGGACTCCGACGCTCAGCGCGTTGACGAGCGGATTGCCGGCGTAGGAGTCGTCGAAGTAGATCTCACCGCCAATATTCGGCAGGCCGAGGCAGTTGCCGTAGCCGCCGATTCCGGCGACGACGCCCGGGAGCACCCGGGCGGTGTCCGGCGCGTCGATGCGTCCGAACCGCAGCGAGTCCATAACCGCGACCGGCCGAGCCCCCATCGTCAGGATGTCGCGGACGATGCCGCCGACGCCGGTGGCCGCGCCCTGGTGCGGCTCGACGAAGGACGGGTGATTGTGCGACTCGATCTTGAACGTGACCGCCCAGCCGTCGCCCACGTCGACCACGCCGGCGTTCTCGCCCGGGCCGACGAGGAGCGCGGGTGTCGCGGGCGCTTTCTCGCCGAACTGTTTGAGGTGCAGGCGGGACGACTTGTAGGAGCAGTGCTCGCTCCACATGACCGAGTAGATCGCCAGCTCGGCGCTGGTCGGACGGCGGCCGAGGATCTCCCGGACCCGCGCGTACTCCTCGTCCTTCATGCCGAGTTCGGCGAACGGCTGCTGCTGCTGCGGCGTGTTCGCCGCATTCTCGACGGTGTCGACGCTCACGCAGGCACACCGATGAAGGAGCGGAAGAAGCCAAGGCCGTCGGTGCCGGGGCCGGTGAGCGCCTCGACGGCGTGCTCGGGGTGCGGCATCAGCCCGACGACATTTCCGGCGGCGTTGCAGACGCCCGCGATCCCACGCTGGCTGCCATTCGGGTTGTCGCCCTGGTAGCGCACCACAACGCGGCCTGCGGACTCGAGCTCGTCCAGGGTGCGCCTGTCGGCGACGTAGCCGCCCTCGCCATTCTTGAGGGGAACTACGATTTCTTGCCCTTCGCAGTAGTCGGTGGTCCATGGTGTGGCCGCGTTGTCGATGCGCAGCCGCTGCTCCTTGCACACGAACTTTCGGTGGTCGTTTCGGATCAGCGCCCCCGGGAGCAGGTGTGACTCGCACAGCACCTGGAATCCATTGCAGATCCCGAGCACGGGCAGGCCGTCGTTGGCCGCGGCGATAACCGACTGCATCACGGGCGCGAAACGGGCGATCGCGCCGCAGCGCAGGTAGTCGCCGTAGGAGAAACCACCGGGCAGAATCACGGCGTCGACGTCGTGCAGCGACGGGTCGGCGTGCCAGAGCGCCACTGCCTCGGCCCCCGCGATCCGCACGGCGCGTGCGGCATCGCGATCGTCCAGGCTGCCCGGAAACGTCACCACTCCCACGCGCACCGGCACATGTCGAGGCTACCGGCTGGTGACCTCAGTCCCGGCGAATGGTGAAGTTCTCGATCACCGGATTCGCCAGCAGCGTCTCGGCCAGCCGGGCCACCGACGCGTCGTCGACACTGTCGTCGACGCGCAGTTCGAAGTGTTTGCCCTGCCGCACGTCGGTGACGCCGTGCACGCCCAACCGCCCCAGTGCCCCGACGATGGCCTGCCCCTGCGGGTCGAGGATCTCGGGTTTCAGCACGACGTCGACAACCACGCGGGCCACGGCATCTCCTTGATGACTCGAGGGAACAGCGCTTTCACCCTAGTAGCGTCGGTGCCGACCGAGCGACGTCTCGATGACGATGACAGGACCCGTCCTCCGCAGGGAACGGCGGCTATTCCGGGTCAGGGGAAAGCCAGTCTTCGAAGCGCAGTTGAGTGAGCCGTTCGTAGGCCTCCACGTAGCGGGCTCGCGTTGCCTGCACGACGTCTTCGGGTAGCGGGGGAGGTGGGGTGTCGGCGGCGCGGTCCCACCCTGAGCCGGCCGAGAGCAGCCAGTCGCGCACGTACTGCTTGTCAAAGCTCGGCTGCGCGCGACCGGGCTGCCATTGCTCGACGGGCCAGAACCGCGACGAGTCCGGCGTCAGCACTTCGTCACCGAGGACGAGTTCGCCGCTGTCGAGGTCGTGGCCGAACTCGAACTTGGTGTCGGCCAGGATGATGCCGCGTTCCGCGGCGACCGCGGCCGCCCGGTCATAGATCGCCAGCGTCAGAGCCTTCAGCTGACCTGAGGTGGCGGCGCCGATAGTGGCGACGATTGCGGCGTAGGACACGTTTTGGTCGTGCTCGCCGATGTCGGCCTTGGTCGCGGGCGTGAAGATCGGCTCCGGGAGCCGGTCTCCTTCGGTCAGCCCCGGCGGCAGGGCGACACCACACACGCTCCCGTGCTCGCGGTAGTCGAGCAACCCTGAGCCGGACAGGTAGCCGCGGGCGACCGCCTCGACGGGGACCATGCGCAGTGGCGTGCACAGCATCGCCCGGCCGCGCCACTGAGGGGGGATGGCCGGCTCGTCGACACTGCGCAGGTGATTGCGCACTGTGTCGCCGAACTGATCGAACCACCACACCGTCATCGCAGTGAGAATGCGTCCCTTGTCAGGAATGGTGGGGCTCAGAATGTGGTCGAAGGCAGAGACGCGGTCGCTGGCGACGATCAACAGCCGGCCGTCGGCGTGGCGATAGAGATCGCGCACCTTGCCGCTGTGAACGTGGGTGAGGCCGTCTGGCAGCGGTGACCTGGTCACGCACGTCATCTTGGCAGAACAGCCAACGGCAGGCGGGCGAAGCGGGGCCTATCCGTGCCGCCGTCAGTACGACGACCGCTCCGCAGCGGGCGAAGTAGCTAGAACCACCAGTCGTCAGGCCGGAGGACAACGGTGCTGGTCGAGGTCGCGCCGCTCGTGGACGTCACGTGGCTCGGGTGGACCGGGGCGGCCGACGACGGTGCGGAAACGATGAAAACGCCGAATCCGACCGCCAGCGCGAGAACACCAGCGACGCGGCGATACAGCTTATGTGTCACTTTGTCCCCTTTGTAGAAAGTTTCGGCGCATTTAGCGAACCAATTCTGCCTCTGCTCCCCGGAAATCGCGCGCTACCAATAGGATTCAGCGCGATCGCTTGCAATTCAAATCGAGCAACTGGCAGCTAGCTGCCTGGCACGAACTGCGGGACGAGATAATGGGCGAAAACGGACAGTTGAGCGAGCTCGAGGTCAAGCTCTATCGCGCCCTGCTCACCCAGCCCGGCAGCACGCTCGCGCAGGTGGCGCCAGGTTTGGGAAGCACAGCAGGCGAACTGGACAAACCGGCGGCGACCCTGACCGACCTCGGTCTGCTGCGCGCAGACGGTTCCGACCAAGTCATCGCGGTCAGCCCCATGCTCGCAGAGGCGATCGTCCTCGGCGCCGAGGACCTGGAGCTCGGAGCGCGGCGCGCATCGGCCGAGGCTCGACGCAACGCGATCCGCGGACTGGTACCGGACTGGAACGCCGCGTTCAGCGGACCGGCTCAGGACGTCTCCGTCGACGTCATCTCAGACCAGGCGGAGATGGCCAACGTGCTCATGCACTACGCCGACCGCTGCCAGAACGAGCTGCTGTCGGTCGCCCCAGGTCGGCTGCCGACCACTCGGGTCGACAGCCGAACCCGCATCGCGAACCTGTACTCACTGCGCCGTGGTGTCCGGACCCGCGCCCTGTATCAGCACACTGCGCTTCGTGACCGGGCCAGCCGGTCCTACCTGTACGAGCTGGCCGAGAACGGCGCCACGATCCGATTCGCCTCCTCGGTACCCGGCCGCAGCCTCGTCGTCGACCGCGACGTCGCCCTGCTGCCGATCCCCACCAACGACGCCGGTCGGCACGGTCTCGTCGTGGTGCGCGAGCCCAACGTCATCGCTTGGGTCGTCGCTACGTTCGAGCAGCTGTGGTCCGAGGCCTCGCCGCTCGAAGAGGTGATCCATCACCAGCGTGACAAGACCGAGCTCGACCACACTCGCGCCGCAATCCTGCGCCTCATGGCCGAAGGTGAGAAGGACGAGGCGATCTCGCGCCGGTTGTCGATCTCGGTGCGCACCTGCCGCCGCCACATCGCCGACTACATGACCCAGGTCGGCGCCACCAGCCGCTTCCAGGCCGGCGTCATCGCCGCGCGGGCCGGCCACACCGACACCCAAACGCTCAGCTGATCGCCGGGTGGTCCGGACCGGCAGGTCAGCTGCCGACGTAGTACCTGTCGCTCACCTCGAGGGCCTCGTCGAGGATGGCGATGCCCTCCCGTACCTCCTCCGCGGTGGTGGTGCAGGGCGGTACTACATGGGTGCGGTT
>JBHEMN010000076.1:0-16747 GCA_046262575.1 Jatrophihabitantaceae bacterium | reverse complement strand
GATCGATACAAGCTCGCCGCCACGGCCCGCACGAAGCTGCCGGTCATCCGGACCATCGTCGAGCAGCACCCCGATGACCAGGTCTTGGTGATCGGCGCCTATCTGGACCAGCTCGATGACGTCGCCGCCGAGCTCGACGGTGTGCCGATCATCCAGGGCTCGACGACCAACCGCGAGCGCGAACGGCTCTATGACGAGTTCCGCCGCGGCGAGCAGCGGGTGCTCGTCGTCAGCAAGGTGGCCAATTTCTCCATCGACCTGCCCGAGGCCGCGGTCGCCGTGCAGATCAGCGGGACGTTCGGCTCCCGGCAGGAGGAGGCGCAACGGCTCGGGCGGGTGTTGCGCCCCAAGCACGACGGGCGGCAGGCGCACTTCTACACCGTGGTGGCTCGCGACACCCTCGACGCCGAGTACGCCGCGCATCGCCAGCGTTTCCTGGCCGAGCAGGGCTACGCCTACACGATCGTCGACGCGGACGACCTGCTCCGTCCGTTGTAACCACACCCCCCGCGCCGGGTGCCCGCGCGATCGGGTGCAGGGATGGACATCTGGGGTCCACGCGCACCGAATCGAGCGGGCGGGCAGGCAGGCAGGCTAGCTGGGACGACAGAAGGGGCGGGCCCTCGCGGACCCGCCCCTTCTGTCGTCTGTGCTGGGACTCTTAGAAGTCCATGTCCCCGCCGGGCATGCCGCCGCCCGCTCCGGCGCTGGCCTTCTCGGGCTTGTCGGCCACTACGACCTCGGTGGTGAGGAAGAGCGCGGCGATCGACGCGGCGTTCTGCAGCGCGGAACGCGTCACCTTGGCCGGCTCGACGATGCCTGCCTTGAACATGTCGACGTACTCGCCGGTTGCGGCGTCCAGACCGTGGCCCGCGGGCAGCGAGTTCACCTTCTCGGCGACCACACCACCCTCGAGGCCGGCGTTGATCGCGATCTGCTTGAGCGGCGCGGTGAGGGCGACCTTGACGATGTTCGCCCCGGTTGCCTCGTCGCCGACCAGGTCGAGCTTGTCGAACGCGGTGTGCACGGCATTGGCCAGGGCCACGCCGCCTCCGGCGAGCAGACCCTCCTCGACGGCGGCCTTCGCGTTGCGAACGGCGTCCTCGATGCGGTGCTTGCGCTCCTTGAGCTCGACCTCGGTGGCCGCGCCGACCTTGATGACCGCAACACCGCCGGCGAGCTTCGCGAGGCGCTCCTGCAGCTTCTCCTTGTCGTAGTCGGAGTCGCTCTTCTCGATCTCGGCGCGGATCTGGTTGACGCGACCCTGGATCTGGTCGGCGTCACCGGAACCCTCAATGACGGTCGTCTCGTCCTTGGTGACGACGACCTTGCGGGCCTTGCCGAGCAGTTCCAGGCCGGCGGTCTCGAGCTTGAGGCCGACGGTCTCGCTGATGACCTGACCACCGGTCAGGATCGCGATGTCGCCGAGCATGGCCTTGCGGCGATCGCCGAAGCCCGGTGCCTTCACGGCGACGGACTTGAACGTGCCGCGGATCTTGTTGACGACCAGGGTGGCCAGGGCCTCGCCCTCGACGTCCTCGGCGATGATCGCCAGCGGCTTGCCCGTCTGCATGACCTTCTCGAGCAGCGGCAGCAGGTCCTTCACGTTCGAGATCTTGCCCTCGACGATGAGGATGTAGGGGTCCTCGACGACCGCTTCCATCCGCTCCGCGTCGGTGACGAAGTACGGGCTGATGTGGCCCTTGTCAAAGCGCATGCCCTCGGTGAGCTCAAGCTCGAGGCCGAAGGTGTTGCTCTCTTCGACGGTGATGACGCCTTCCTTGCCGACCTTGTCCATCGCCTCGGCGATGAGCTCGCCGACGCTGGTGTCAGCAGCCGAGATCGACGCGGTTGCCGCGATCTGCTCCTTGGTCTCGACGTCCTTGGCCTGGTTGCCCAGCACCTCGGACACCGATGCGACGGCCGCCTCGATCCCGCGCTTGAGCGCCATCGGGTTGGCACCTGCCGCGACGTTGCGCAGACCCTCGCGCACCAGCGCCTGGGCCAGCACCGTGGCGGTCGTGGTGCCGTCACCGGCGACGTCGTCGGTCTTCTTGGCAACCTCCTTGACCAACTCGGCGCCGATCTTCTCGTACGGGTCCTCGAGCTCGATCTCCTTGGCGATGCTCACGCCGTCGTTGGTGATCGTGGGAGCTCCCCACTTCTTCTCCAGGACGACGTTGCGGCCCTTGGGGCCGAGCGTCACCCGTACTGCGTCGGCAAGGATGTTCATGCCGCGCTCGAGGCCGCGACGGGCCTCTTCGTCGAACGCGATCAACTTAGCCATGCGGTGTTGTCCTCACTCTTGATGAATTCGCTTGTGTCGACCGGCCTGCGGTGCCCGCGACGGACGGCGCTCATGGGAGCGACTCACTGCCTCCGGCTGGCACTCAGCCTAGCCGAGTGCCAACTCAGGTTTAGCACTCGCCCCCTTCGAGTGCAAGCTCGCGCTCGGCATGATGGGGGCACTGGGCGCGTCCAAGCAGATGACCACGGCATCAGGCGCTGCAGTGCTCAGGTTCGCATCGCAGCTCTACCCGGAGCGTGCCGTCACGGCGTTCTACGGTCATGCCCGTCGCGATCCGATGGCGCTGCTGCGGCGCCGGCCCGGCCGCGAGAACCCGTCGGCGGGTCGAACGGTCCCACTCTTGCCAGGCGCGCACGAGCGTGTCCTGTACCACGTCATCAGGGTCGGCCTGCGGCGCCCGCCGCCGAGCCAGGCGTGTCATCGCCAGCAGCGACGGCGCTGCCCACATGGCGAAGCGCCCAAATTCATCGGTCGCCGCCATGGTGGTCTCCATACTTCTCCGTACGTCCGTGGCGCAGCGAACCGTTGGGTGCGGCCGCCCGCCTTTCCCCGCTGGTGACCGGCCGGGCCTCTGCTTTCTCCGCTGGTGACCGGTCCGGCTCTGCTTTCCCCGCTGGTGACCGGTCCGGCCTCTGCTTTCCCCGCTGGTGACCGGTCGGGCCTCTGTTTTCCCCGCTGGTGACCGGTTTGGCCGGTCCAAACCGAGCAGCACCGGGGCAAAGCGCAGGGAGTCCGGTCACCAGCGGGGAAGACACGGGGCGCCGCCGCGGCGCACCGAACCGGATACGGCGTCAAAGGTGGATGTCCACAGCCCACGCCGCCATGCACAGACTGCAGTTGCCCGTGGCGACACGCCTGGGCGTTCGGGTCGGCTGGCCGAATGCGCACCCTCCCAGTTGCTACTGTCTTCACCCGAGCGGATGCCCGCGCGTGCGGGTGGTCCGACGCCGCACTCACCAGGGCGGTTCGCTCTGGACGGGTTCTACGGCTAAAGCGAGATCAGTTCACGGCTCCAGACAACCGCGGCGATCCGCGGGTCGCAGCTGCGGCAGCGGCGAGGTCGTCCCGAGGTGCGGTCGTCAGCCATCGGTCGGCCGCGCTCATCCATGGCCTACCGCTGTTGCATCCGCCGCCCGAGCGCCCCGATGTGACGATCACTCCGCGCGCAACAGGAGACGTGTCCGATGTCCTGTTGCACCGCGCCACACTTAGGCCGCAGGACGTGATCGAGATGAACGACGTCCCGGTCACCACAGTGACCCGCACCGTCGTCGACATCGGCCGCTCCACCTCGACAGCGGCGGCAGTCGTCTCGCTTGACGCCGCCCTGCACCTGCGCCTCACTGATGCACCCGAGCTCGAGGAGGTCATCCGAGCGTGCCGTGGCTGGCCCGGCGTCAGACGGGCCAGGCTCGCTGTTGCCCTGGCAGATGCGCGAGCTGAATCGCCCCTTGAATCGTTCAGCCGCCTCGTCCTGCGCTGGCTGAAGCTGCCCGCCCCCGAACTGCAGACGACGCTGTGCGACGCGACCGGGACGTTCCTGGGTCGCACTGACTTCTACTGGGACGAATTCGGGGTTGCCGGCGAGGCAGACGGACTCAGCAAGTACGACGACCACCAGGTTCTGACTGCGGAGAAACTCCGGCAAGAGGAATTGGCCAATTCGGGCATCGAGGTCGTGCGGTGGGGTTGGTCGGATGTCCGGTACCGGCCTCGTCACCTAGGCGCACGCATAACGCGGGCTTTCGCGCGCGGGCGCCGCCGAGACCACTCCGGATTTCCCCGCCAGTGGTCGGTTAGAGCGGCCTGAACCGGTCAGCGGCGGGGAAAAGGTGCGCGCAACGGCAACTAGAGCAAACCGACTGCGCGCATGCCCTTGATCGACGGCGGGATGATGGCAGTCGGGCGGGCACCCTCGCTGACCGCCTCGATCGTCTTCAGGCCCTCGCCGGTGTTGTACACGACGGTCTCGACGGAGGTGTCGATCGCGCCGGACTCGGCGAGCTTGCGCAGCACCGCTACCGTCACACCGCCGGCCGTCTCGGCGAACACTCCGGTCGTGCGCGCCAGCAGTCGTACGCCCGCCCGGATCTCGTCGTCGTCCACCGAAGCCATCGACCCGCCGGTCGAGCGCACTGTGTCCAGCGCGTAAGGGCCGTCGGCTGGGCTGCCGATGTTCAGCGACTTGGCGATGCCGGTCGGCTTCACCGGCACCACGTCGTCAGACCCGGCGGCGAACGCCGACGCGATGGGAGCGCACCCCGCCGACTGGGCGCCGTACACCCGCCACCTCGACGCGGGCACCAGGCCGGCATCGACCAGTTCCTTGAACGCCTTGTGGATCTTGGTGAGCATCGAGCCGGAGGCCATCGGCGCCACGTACTGTGCCGGCAGCCGCCACCCCAGCTGTTCGGCGACCTCGAAGCCGAGCGTCTTGGAGCCCTCGGCGTAATACGGGCGCACGTTGACGTTCACGAATCCGGTGTTCTCGAATTCCTCTGTCTCGGCCAGCTCGGAGCACAGCCGATTGACGTCATCGTAGGAGCCGTCGACCCCAACCAGCGTTCCGCCGTAGATCGCGGTCTGGATGATCTTGGCCGGTTCGAGGTCGGCCGGGACGAACACGATCGACGGCATGCCGATCCGGGCCGCGTGCGCGGCGACCGAGTTGGCCAGATTGCCCGTCGAGGCGCAGGCGATGCGCTCGAAGCCGAGCTCACGCGCAGCTGTAATCGCGACAGAGACGACCCGGTCCTTGAACGAGTGTGTCGGGTTGGCCGAGTCGTCCTTGACCCATACCGGCGCGGTGAAGCCGAGTTCGTCGGCCAGGCGGTCGGCCCGGATGAGCGGCGTCATGCCGGTGCCGGAGTCGACGCGGGTGGCGGGGTTCTGCCCTACCGGCAGCAGGCCGGCGTAGCGCCACAGCGAATGCGGTCCGGCCTCAATGTCAGCACGCGTCACGCGGGCCAGGGCCGCCGGGTCGTAACCAATTTCGAGGGGCCCGAAGCACTCGAAACACGCGTGCTGGGGACCGAGGGGGAACTGCGCGCCGCAGTTGCGGCACACGAGCGTTGACGCGGGCGAGGGGACGATGGGGCGATCGAGCAGAGCGGTCATGGATAGGAGGCCTTTCCCTCATCTTTCCCAGGCTGCCTACCTGGGCCGGAGTTGGCACCTGCGGCTGCGGCCTCACGTCAGGAATGGCGCAATGCATCACACGCGGTTGCCGGGGCTTCGTCGGGCCGGTCCCTCTGCCCCTCTGGATGAGCGGTGCTATTCGGTTGTGCCATTCATCTTTGCACAGGGCCCGGTGTCGCTCACGAATAGTCGGGGGTGAGCACCACGACGATCGGGCCTGGTGGCAGCTGCGCGAATTTCGGCACGACGCGCTTGATCGTCGGGAACTGCGCCTGCAGCGCGCGGGCGCCAGCCTCGGCCCCGGGGACAGCGGGGTCGAAGTACGCGGACGTCGACAGAATGTCGTCGGTCAGGTTGCCCGTGCTCGTCACCGTCCAGCCGCCGGCCTCGAAACGGGCCTTGGCCTGTACTGCGAGGCCGGCAACGCGGGTGTTGTTCAGCACAACGAGCGGCAGCTTGTTCGCGACCGGGCTCGAACTGCTCGCGTTGTCGGGTGACGTCTTGGGCGGCGCCGACTTCGGTGCGGACTTCGCCGTCAGGGTCGTCGTCGTGGTGGCCGGACCCGCCACCGTGCCGTGCCCGTCCGGAGTGCGCAAGGCGAACACCGCGATGACGAGGACCACCACTCCGAGTGCGGCGAGCGCGATCCCAACCAGCCGCTCCCGCCGCTGCCGGCGGGCAAGTTGGCGGCTCACGCGCTCATGGGTCCGGTTCAGACCTCGATACCAAGACGGCGAGCCGAACGCTGGCGCTGGCGACTGGCGCGCAACCGGCGTAGCCGCTTGACGAGCATCGGATCGGCGGCAAGGGCGCACGGGGTGTCGATCAGTGCGTTGAGCACCTGGTAGTAGCGGGTGGTGGACATGTCGAACAGTTCGCGAATCGCTTGTTCTTTGGCACCTGCGTACTTCCACCACTGGCGCTCGAAGGCGAGGATCTCGCGGTCTTGACGGCTCAAACCGTCAGCTGCGCCGTCCTCGGCTGTGCCGGCGCCGCCCGGTGCAGCGGCGTGGGCGAAGTCCATGCGCTCGGGCTCCTTCGGCTTAACTCGGCTGGCCACGGTAAGGCCAGCAGCTACAGTAGCGAATCCCAAGGTTGTAATTCGCTGCCGATAGTGAATCACGGCTGTCGTGTCAACACGATCCGGCGCGCTGTGGAGCATGCGGCGCGTCATGCACAACTTGCCCCGGACCGTGGCAGGACTCGGCCTCGATGACCACGGTCGAGCCCATGTCTGTTGCTCCTGGCGAGCTGTACGCCATGGCCGATCGCATCGCCCGCCACGCCGACGCGGTGCGTTCGAACGCCGCGGCGCTGGCCGCAGCCGTCGCCAACGACCGCTGGCGCGGCGTCGCAGCGGAGCTCTTCTCGGCCGAGGCGCGAAGCGTGCTCACCGATATGCGGGCCGGGGCACGCCGCCTGGACGATGCGGCAGATGCGTTGCGCCGGCACGCGGGTCGCGTGCAGGGGCTGATCGACCTCGTCAAGCGGGCCTGGGACGAGCTCGAGAGCCGCGGTGAAGACCTCGTACACGACTTCGCCGACCTGTGCGTCAACGACGGAGGCTGGCTCGAGGACGCAGTCGCCCACGTGCTGGCGCAGGTGCCGGGCTGATGGGTCCCAAGGTGCCGCAGCCGGTGTCGGTGCGCGGCGGGAGTAACGGCGTCGAGGCGCACTACGACGAGATCGTGGCGATGGCGCGCCTGTTCGGCAAGGTCGCGAGCGACACCGGCGGCGCTGCGTTGACCTTGCACGGCTATCTCGCCGCTCCCGCGACCTTCGCCACCGCCTTGCTGGATCCCGCCGGTGCGGCAAACTTCGAGGCCGACCTGCTCGACGCGCTGGACGGGTATCACGGCCTGACCTGGGCAGCCGTCCAGTGCGGGCTGATCGACGCCGAACTTCGCACCGCGGCGACCCTCTACCAAGAGGCCGACCGGCTCTCGATCGCGCTGCAGGACCGGGTGGGCGGGCTGGCCCGGCTAGGGCCGTCAGTGGCAGGTGCAGTCGCACAGCTGAATCGCACGGGCACCATCTCGCTCTCACTGCAATCGGTGCTCACCGGCGACCCAGCCCTCGTCGACGAGCTCATGAACGCCGGCCTCATCACGCTCGACGGAATCATCGCACCGCTCTACCTCGACGGGCACGCGAAGCTCGCCGACCTCGGGGTCGACACCGCCCCGGTTGCCGCGACCCCACCTCGCACCCTGGCCGACGTCATGGCCGGGCTCACCCTGCGCAACCAGGGCAGGTCGGGCGAGATCGACGTGCGGCTCATCACCGGCCCCGACGGCACGCGCCGCGTGATCGTCGACATCCCGGGCAGCAAGACCTTCGACCCCACCCAGGTCGACGACATCACCGGGCCGGCGACCAACGTCCGGTCCCTCGTCGGCGTCACTACCGCATATGAGAGGGGCGTGCTGCAGGCCATGAAACGAGCCGGGGTGCAGCCCGGCGACGAGGTCATGCTCGTGGGGCACAGCGAGGGAGGCATGGTCGCGGTGCAGACGGCACTCGCCTGCGCGCAGAGCGGACGGTTTCGCGTCACCCACGTCGTGACCGCCGGGTCCCCCGTCGGACTAACGGTCAGCCAACTGCCGGGCAGCGTCCGGGTACTTGCGTTGGAGAACCACAACGACCTGGTCCCGCACCTGGACGGCCGGACGAATCCGGACCAGGTCAATGTCACCACCGCAACCGTCAATCGAGGCAGCGGCGCAATCATCGACGACCACGATCTTACGTCGTCCTACCTGCCGGGGGCTTCGGACGTCGACGCCAGTGACGACCCGTCCATCCGCTCGTTCCTGTCCGGTGCGAGCGGCTTCTTCGACGCCACGAGCGTCCAGACCCATACCTACGTCATCACCCGGGAGTACTGAGCAGCACTCATTGGGACGGACCGCTTGGGACGGACCGCTTGCCGAGAGGCGCCCGGTCGACCACGATCACGACATGTTGGGACTGATGCAGGACCTGCCGCTCACGACAAACTGGATCTTCGAACGGGGCACGCAGTTCTTCGGCACGAAGACGGTCACCACGAAGACCGTGGCCGGCCTCGGACGCAAGACGTTCGCGCAAGTCGCGGCAGAAACCCGGCGGGTGGCTGGGGTAATCGACAGTCTTGGCCTCTCCCCCGGGGGCCGGATCGGCACGTTCGCGTGGAACACCGCGCGGCACCTCGGCCTGTACTTCGCCATCCCCGGCACCGGGCGCGTGATGCACACGCTCAACATTCGCTACTTCCCCGAGCAACTGATCTACACCGTCGAGCATGCCGAAGACGAAGCCGTGTTCGTCGACCGATCCCTGTTGCCGCTGTTCGGCAAGTACCTGCCGCAACTGAACACCGTCAAGCACATCATCGTGATGGACGACGGCGCACCCGCCGAGATCCCCGACGACCCGCGCATCCTGCACTACGACGAGCTGGTCGGGGCGGCCGAGGAGGTCGACTTCAGCGACCGCGTCACCGACGAGCGCCAGGCCGCCGCGATCTGCTACACGACGGGCACAACCGGGAACCCGAAGGGCGTCGTCTACTCGCACCGCTCCACCTGGCTGCACTCCTTCGCGAGCCTGACAGTGGGCGTGTTCGGCCTCAACGAGTCCGATCGGGTGCTGCCCGTCGTCCCGATGTTCCACGCCAACGCCTGGGGGCTGCCCTACGCCGCCTTCCTGGCCGGTGCCGAGCTCGTCATGCCCGGGCCTGACCTCAGCCCGCAGGGGATTCTCACCCTGCTGGAGTCCGAGCGGGTAACGGTCACGGCCGGCGTCCCCACCATCTGGATGGGCATGGTGCCCTTACTCGACCAACACGACCTGTCTTCGCTGCGGGTGGTGGTCTGCGGCGGCTCGGCCGTGCCGAAGGCGCTGTCGGAGGCGTGGCGCGCCAAGATCGGCCTGCCTATCACCCAGGCTTGGGGCATGACCGAGATGTCGCCGCTGGGCTCGGTGTGCACGATCCGCTCGGAGTTCGCCGAGCTGTCCGAGCAGGACAAGGCCGACATCCGCGCCACTGCCGGTCTGGCCCCGCCCGGCGTCGAGATGCGCATCGTCGACGCCGACACCCGGGAGGCGCTGCCGTGGGACGACGAGGCGTCCGGAGAGCTGGAATGCCGCGGACCGTGGATCGCCAAGCAGTACTACCGCACCGACGAGCCGGGTCCGCAGTACGCGCCCGACGGCTGGCTGCGCACCGGCGACGTCGCTTCGATCTCGCCGCTGGGATATCTGCGCCTGGTCGACCGCACCAAGGACCTGGTTAAGTCCGGCGGCGAGTGGATCAGCTCCGTCGACCTCGAGAACGAGATCATGGGCCACCCCAAGGTCGCCGAGGCAGCGGTCATCGCGGTGCCGCACCCCAAGTGGTCCGAGCGGCCGCTGGCCTGCGTGGTCGTCAAACCCGACGAGACCCTCACCCGCGACGAGGTTCTGGATTACCTGCGCGACAAGCTCTCGGCGTGGCAGCTGCCCGATGACGTCGTGTTCATCGAGGAAGTACCGAAGACCAGCGTCGGCAAGTTTTCGAAGAAGACACTCCGCGATCGATTCGCCGATCACGTGCTGCCCACGGTCTGAGCGCAGACAGGAAGACGTGACCCATCTCGCTGTCCCGCCCGCCACGGCGCGATGACCTGCCGGCGGCGGGACGGAACAGACCTGTGGCGCACAAGCAGTTCCTGAGCGCGGGCGAGGCAGCGCCGGGCCGCAGCCCGCGCCGGCTGCTGCTCGCGGCGCTGATCCTCACCGGGCTGTCGATGCGGACCGCCGTCACCAGCGTCGGGGCGGTCCTCGATGATCTGCAGGCCGGCCTTCACGCGGGCAGCGGAGTCGCCGGGGTGATCACCACCCTGCCGGTGCTCTGCTTCGCCGCGCTGGGAGCGCTGACGCCGCGGCTTTCGCACCGCTTCGGCGCGCACCGGTTGCTGGTGGTCGCACTGGTGCTGATGACCCTAGGCCTGGTGCTGCGCGCGGTAGTGGGCTCGATCTGGGCATTTCTGCTGCTCAGCGTGCTCGCACTGTCCGGCGGCGCGATCAGCAACGTGCTGATGCCGAGCCTGGTCAAGCGCCACTTCCCCGACCACATCGGCCGGATGACGGCGGTGTACACCACCGCCCTGGCGATCGGCCTGACTGCCAGCGCGGGCCTCACCGTCCCGATCGGCCGGCTCGGTGACGGTTGGCGGCTGGGCCTGGGCTCGTGGGCGCTGCTCAGCGCGGTGGCCGTCCTGCCATGGCTGCCGACGCTGCGCCGGGATCGACCCGACCCGGAGACCGAGCGGGGCATGTCTGCCAACCGCCTGGCGCACAGCCGGACCGCCTGGCTGCTGATGATCTTCTTCGCGTTCCAGTCCTTCCAGGCCTACATCGCGTTCGGCTGGTTCGCCAAGTTCTTGCACGGACACGGGCTCAGTTCGGACGCCTCGGGGTGGCTGGTCGCCCTGATCGCGGCCGTGTCCATCCCCGTGTCGATGATCGTGCCGTCGGTCGCGCCGAAACGGCACCAACTGGTGATCACCGTGCTCAGCGTGTGCTCCCTGGTCGCGTATGTGGGGCTCGCGGTAGCGCCGGTCGGGGGCGCCTGGGCTTGGATGGTGCTCACCGGCATCGGCGGCGGGACGTTCCCGATTGCGCTCACGATGATCGGACTGCGGGCGCGCACCGCCGAGACGACGGCCGCGCTGTCGGCCTTCGTGCAGGCCATCGGCTACATCGTCGCGGGCACCGGTCCCGTGCTGTTCGGCGTGCTCTACGGCGCAACGGGCCGCTGGGCGCTGCCGTTCGCGGTGCTGTTCATCGCGCTGGCGATTTCCTTCGGGTCCGGGTGGTTGGCCTGTCGAGCGACTTTCGTCGACGACGAACTGGCAGAGTTCGCGGCGTGAGCGAGCCCGACCCGAAGGCACTGCGCCGCACCGACTTCCGCGTGCTGCGCGCGCTGCCGACCCGGTGGTCGGACGACGACACCTACGGCCACCTGAACAACGTCGTGCACTATGCGCTGTTCGACACGGCCGTGAACGGCTGGCTGATCGAGGCTTCAGGCGTGGACATCCGCGCGCTACCGGCCATCGGCCTCGTGGTCGAGACATCGTGCCGCTACTTCGGCGAACTGCGCTTTCCCGAGGTCGTCACGGCAGGCTTGGCACTTGAGCATCTCGGGACGTCGAGCGTCATATACCGCCTCGCCCTGTTCGGCGCAGCCGAGGAGCCTGCGGCGGTCGGGCGGTTCGTGCACGTCTACGTCGAGCCCTCGACACGCCGCTCGCTGCCGGTGCCACCGGAGATCCGCGCGGCTCTGGCCGGACTCAGCTAACCCGTGCTCGGTGGGTGGCCGATGGTGATCGCGTCCAGTCGTGCACGCAGGAACGCGGCTGACACCACCGGTTCGTAGCTGTTCGGTTTGCCCAGCGGCGGCTGCAGCGCGTGGACCACCGCGTCGTGGTCGGCCTCGTAGAAGTAGACGAGCGAGATCAGGTCCTCCTCCGGGGCCTGCGCCTGCGGCGGGAGGACCCGGTGCCGATTCGACTTCCACCGGTCGCCGCTCCAGCGCGCGAGAAGGTCGCCGGTGTTGATCGTCAACGCCTGTGGGTGGTAGGGCGCGTCCGTCCAGCCCTCCCGCTCGGTCCACACCTGCAGCCCGCCGCGGCCGGGCTCCCGGTCCAGGATCGTCACGGTGCCGAAATCGGTGTGCGGGCCGATCCGGAACTGGCCCGGCTCGGGCTGACCCGCTACTGACACGGGCGGGTACCAGTTGATGTTCATCGTGTGCGTGGCGTGCCCGGTGCTCCGGGTGAAGAAGTCGCCCTCGACTCCCAGCGCGGCGGCACACAGCACCAGCAGTTCCTCGGCCAGCTCACGCATCTGGACCAGGTAGGAGGCGACCGCCGGCTTCAGGGCCGCCACTTCGGCCGGGTAGACGTTCGGCTGGAACCAGTAGCCGTCGACCTCGGGATCGCCGGTCTGTTCATCGGCCCCGACAGCGAAGGACTCTTTGAGGTCAGGCGGTGTCTCGGTGCCCTCGGCGTAGCCGTTGGCCTCCACGCCGGGCGGCAGCCAGCCGCGGCCGCCGACGGTGACCGCGTACCGCTGTTTGACCTCGGCGGGCAACTCGAAGAACGCGCGGGCGGCGCCACGAACCGCGTCTCGCAGTGCGGTCGGCACGCGGTGCCCGGTCACCAGCAGGAAGCCGACGTCCTGCAGCGCGGCATCCACCTGCCCGGCCACGGCGGCACGGCCCTGCGCACCGCCAGCGAACCACGGCGTCAGGTCGATGATCGGCACGGCGGGCATCAGTCGACTCCTATGTCCTCGTTCCACAGCTCAGGGTGGGCCGCGATGAAGTCCGACATCAGCCGGTAGCAAACAGGGTCGTCGATCAGCATTATCTCGACGCCGTTCTCCGCCAGCCAGTCGTGGCCACCGTAGAACGTGCGAGCCTCGCCAATGACCACCCGCGAGATGCCGAACTGGCGCACCAGGCCGCTGCAGTACCAGCACGGCGACAACGTGGTCACCATCGTGGTTCCGCGGTAGGACTCCTGGCGGCCGGCGTTGCGAAACGCCGCCGTCTCCCCGTGCATCGACGGGTCGCCGTCCTGTACCCGGCGGTTGTGGCCGCGTCCGAGCACCCGGCCGTCCGCTCCCATCAGGGCACCGCCGATCGGGATCCCACCCTCAGCCAGTCCGGCCCGCGCCTCGTCGATCGCGATCTCGAGCCAGGCCTGGGGGTCGGACACGGTCATAGGCGTTGCGAGCGGGTACGCGACAACTTGAACAGCAGGTAGTAGAGCGCCGCGGAGAGGACGAAACCGACCTCGAAGGTGATGTCACCCAACGCAGGATGGTGGGAGGAGATCAGACCCTGGAGGTAAGTCTGATTCGCAAACAACCAGATCGAGATCCCCATCCCGACGATCATCGCAATCACTCCGACGTGCTCCTCCGATCCCTGATGTTCGGCGTCGACGAGCACGGCGTCGACCGACGTCCCTCGACGCAGCCATCGATCGGCGAAGACGACGCCGAGCCACGGGCCGATCCAATACGCGATCACCAGCAGGAAGTTCTCGTACTTCGCGGCTGAGTCCTTCAACCCGGACCAGGCGACGAGCAGGCCGACCGCACCGAACAGCAGGGCCACGATCGCCCGCCGTAGCGCGAGCGGCAACTTGATGCCCATGGCCAGGAAGGCCATCGCGCCGGAGTAGATGTTGAGGACGTTGGCCGAGATTGCCCCGAGCACAATGGCCAGCAGCGTGAGGTTGGCGATCCAACTCGGCATGATGCTGGTGAAGTTGTGGGTCGGGCTACCCGGCGACTTGACGACCGCAGTGGCCGACGCGGCGCCGACGATCTCCAGCGCCGCACACGACAGGAAAATGCCGAGGCCGGCGTACAGGCCGACAGCCCGGGAGTTCACGTCCGGCTTGAGGTAACGGCTGTAGTCCGACGCGTAAGGATTCCAACCAGCGGCGTAACCGAAGGCCGCCGCCACCTCGATCAGGAACGCGCCGGTCGTCGGGGGGCCACCTCCGGCGGGCGCCCCGAGGTGCGCCTTGCCGAATACCGCGATCGCAGCGATGACGAACACGACGGCGAGAAGGGGGAAGGCAAACCGCTCGAAGATGTGCACCAGGTTGTGGCCGAAGAAGGCGACGGCGATCTGTATCGCCACGATGATGACCAGCGACAGACCCTTGGCCATGTGTGTCAACGTGTTCAGGGCCAGTGCGCCGCTGACGCTGTTGACCGCGAACCAGCCGATTCCGGCGGTGATCGACATCAGGCCGGCCGGCAGCAGGTTGCCGATGAAGCCGAATGCACTACGGCCGAGGACCATCTGCGGGAACCCGTGCTTCGGCCCCCAGGTGGACAAGAGTCCGTGCGTCAGCGCCCCGCCGGCCGTGCCGATGACGATCGCCAGCGTCGCCATCCAGAAGCTCAGCCCGAAGAACAGGACGCCGATGACGCCGACGAATATCGTCGCGAACTCGAGGTTGGGCGAGGCCCAGGTCCACAGCAGCTGGATAGGCCGGCCGTGCCGCTCGGGCAGTGGAATGAACTCGATGCCGCCTGGCTCGACGGCGACGACCCTGTCGCCGTAGCCACGGGACTCGTCGGTCAGATGTGGGTTCTCGATTACTGACATAGGCGACACTCTCGGGCCCAGAGGTGAAATCAGCAAGACCTCGCGGTCAACTCGGCGTGTCGCGCCCGCGGGAATCGCCGTTCGCCCCCGCCCGGATCGTGGCCACCCCCCGCAGGCCGGAACCAGGCCCGCCCTCACGCGTCGTAGTCGACGCTCACGTGATCGGTGGTGGGCAATGCCTGGCACGTCAGTACGAAGCCAGCGTCGAGCTCATCCTGTTCGAGCGCGAAATTGCGCCGCATGTGCACCGCGCCGTGGGTGACCTTCGCGCGACAGGTGCCACAGACGCCGCCCTTGCAGGCGAACGGCAGATCGGTCCGGACCCGCTGCGCACCGTCGAGGATCGGGGTGTCGCGCTGCAGGGTGAGCGGTGTTGCCCGCCCGTCCATGACGACAGTGACCTGCGCCGTGGGTCCGCTCGGCGCGGCGTCGGAGTGCAACGCCAGCGGCGGCGCGATGTCCTCGACGTAGAACAGCTCGCGATGCACCCGCGCAGCATCGACTCCGCATTGCAGCAGCAGTGCCCGCGCCCCCTCAACCATCTCGAACGGCCCGCACAGCCACCAGTGATCGACGGCGTCGACCGGGAGGAGCGCGTCGATCAAGGCGGCCAGCCGGTCCGAGTCGAGCCGGCCACTGAGCACATCGGACTCGCGCGGCTCGCGGGAGAGCACGTGGACCAGCTCGAATCGTGCCGGATAGCGGTCCTTCAGGTCGGCGAGTTCGTCGGCGAACATCACCGTGTCACTGCGCCGGTTGCCGTAGATGAGCGTGACCGCGCTGCCCGGGTCAGCGAGCACCGATGCCGCGATCGACAGCAGCGGCGTGATTCCTGAACCTGCCGCGACCAGGACGTGCCGGGCCGCGATGCCCAGCGTGGGGGTGAACGCCCCGGTCGGCGGCAGCACCTCGACGATGTCGCCCGGGTGCACGTCGCGCACCAGCCACTGCGAGACATGGCCGCCGGCTACCTCGCGCACGCCGATACGGGGCTGCGTTCCGGCGGCCGCACAGATCGAATACGAGCGGCGCTCGTCGCGGCCCTCTACGGTGCGGCGCACGGTCAGCGACTGGCCGGGGCGGAATCTGAACTGGTCGCTCAACTCGGGCGGTACGTCGAAGGTGACGGCGACCGCGTCGTCGCAGAGCCGCTGGACATCGGCGACGCGCAGCGCGGCGAATGCGGTCGCCATCAGTGGGGCTTCACGTGTTCGAACGGCTCGCGGCAGGCGCGACAGCGGTGCAGTGACTTGCAGGACGTGGCACCGAACCGGGAGACGAGCTCGGTGTCGGCCGAGCCGCACTGCGGGCAGGCGACGCTCGGTGGGGGGGCGCCCAGTGACAGCGGCACCGGTCCCCGCGCGCGCCGCGGCGCCGGCCCGGGCGGCGCGATTCCATGCTCGGCCAGCGTCCTTCGGCCATGCTCGGTGATGTCGTCTGTGGTCCACGGCGGACTGAGCACAGTGCGCACGTCGACGTCGGCGTAACCCGCAGCGGCAAGCCGGGTCGCGACGTCGGCCCGCATCTCTGCCATCGCCGGGCAGCCCGAATAGGTGGGGGTGATCTCGATGATCACCCGCTGGCCCTCCAGACGCACGGCGCGCAGCACGCCGAGGTCGTGCAGCGTCAGTATCGGCAACTCCGGATCGGGCACGGTCTGCGCGATGGCCCGGGCGCGGGCCAGGGTGCTGGTCACCACGTGGCGCCCGGGTGTGCGCGGGCCACCCGCTGCAGATCGGTGAGAAGTTCGTCCATCGCGTCGGTGTGCTCGCCGTCGCGTCCGCGGCCGCTGGTGACCGCCCTGGGCGGCGTCGGTTCGGCGAGGGTAGCGGCAGCCAGCACCTGGCCGACGACATCGTCGAACTCGGCGCGCAGGTCGGCGGCCGCAGCCGGAGACGCGTCGTCATCGAACAGCTCGTCCACCTGTGCCCAAATCCACAGCACCGCGTTCTGCATGCGCGCGTGCGAGAGCTCGGTGCCGTCGCCGAGCCGGACCACCCAGCCGGCCGCATACTCTCGGTGGTAGGTCAGCTCGGTGGCGCCCTTGGCCGCGACCGCCGCCAGCACGTGGTCGCTCGCGTCGGCGAGGCGGGTCAGTTCGGCGAGCCGCCAGGTGACGAAAACGAACAGCCGCGCAATGC
>JBHEMN010000075.1:0-7536 GCA_046262575.1 Jatrophihabitantaceae bacterium | reverse complement strand
CCAGGTCCTCGGGCGGGGGCGGCGACCCCTTGGGTGCCCGGCTTGGGGGAGGGCCAGGCCCCGGGTGCGACGTCGGTGCCAGCCGCTCGCACCAGCTTCACCAGAACAGCCAGGGCCGCGAACGTGGCGAAAATTGTCGGGATGACGTCCGAGCCCCGGTGCGCATTGGTGGTCAGCGCGGCATACCCCCCGACACCGCCGAAGATGGCGATACCGATCACGCCGTAACGCATGCGGCGCACTGCGAGGAGTCCGACCCCGACGGCGAACGCCGCGATGACGAGGTAGATGCCGCTGAGCAGCACTGTCTTGTCGTTGGTGCCGAAGCTGCGGATCGCCCACCGCTTCACCGGCTCGGGCGTCAGCAGGATGAACCGGTTGCCCACGACGACCACCGGCGACGCGGCCGGGCGGACGAACGCGGCCACCACCTCACCGACACCGAGCGCCACCGCCGCGGACAGCAGCCCGATCGAGGCACCCACGCCGATCCGAGTGAGCCGGGTACTCATCGCTCCATGATCCCGCGCGCCGAGCTGGTACTTCGCCATCCCGGGCGGCGTTACGAATTCGGTAAGACGTCAGCGCCTCGACGCGCCGGCAAACCTGCGGTGGTCTCGGGGCCGGATTTTCGGTTGCTGGTGTTGGGCGGTTCACCAATGATGACGCGATGGGCGCAACCAAGATGCATGCCGACGAGATCGAGACCGACGTCGCGCTCGTACGGCGATTGCTCGCGGGGCAGTTCGCGCAGTGGGCCGATCTGCCGATCGCCCAGGTCGAGTCGTACGGGACCGATCACGCCATCTATCGGCTCGGTGCCCACCTGGCCGCCCGGCTGCCGCGCATCGAATCAGCTACCCAGCAAGGGCGCAAGGAGGCGCAGTGGCTGCCGCAGCTTGCTCCGCATCTGCCGCTCGCCCTACCGGTGCAGCTGGCGATGGGACATCCGGCGCAGGGCTACCCCTTCGAGTGGTCCGTGTACGGATGGTTGCCCGGCGTGAACGCCAACGGCACCATCGAGGATCTGGATCAGGCGGCCGTCGACCTCGCCGCATTCGTGACCGCGCTGCGCCAGGTCGACGTCACCGATGCACCTGCGCGTCCCCCGCATGCTCGAGGCGGACCGCTCGCTGAGGGCGACGAGCAGGTGCGTCGATCGATCACGCAGCTCGGTGGTCGGATCGACGGCGCGGCCGCGCTCCGGTCGTGGGAGGAGTCACTCGACGCCCCGGCATGGGATGGCGCGGATGTCTGGGTGCACGGCGACTTGTTGCCGGGCAACCTGCTCGTCGTCGACGGACGTCTGTCGGCGGTTATCGACTTCGGCGCCCTCAACGTGGGCGATCCCGCATGTGACCTGCAGCCTGCCTGGAACCTCTTCGCAGGTGACAGTCGCGTGGGGTTCCGAGCCGAACTCGAGGTCGATGACGCGTCGTGGTCGCGTGGCCGGGGATGGGCGCTGTACCAGGCCGTGTCGGCGCTGGCGTACTACTGGGATACCAATCCCGGCATGGTCCGCCAGGCCTCACACGCGTTGGCGCAGGTCCTCGCCGACAGCCCCTGTCCTCACGCCCAGAGCTGACCCTCGAGCTGCTCCGCAGCCTGCTGCAGGGAACCCGCGTAGGCACCGGTGGAAAGGTACTTCCAACCGCCGTCGCAGACCACGAATGCGACGTCGGCACGTTCGCCGGCCACAGCCACCCGGTCGGCGATCGACAGTGCGGCGTGCAGGATCGCCCCTGTGGAGATCCCGGCGAAGATCCCTTCGTTCTCGATCAGATCGCGGGTGCGACGCAACGCGTCGTAGGACGTGACCGAGAACCGTGAGGTCAGCACGGAGTCGTCATAGAGCTCCGGCACGAAGCCTTCGTCTATGTTGCGCAGGCCGTACACCAACTCGCCGTAGCGCGGCTCTGCCGCAATGATCGACACGTCCGGCACCTTCTCGCGCAGGTAGCGTCCGGCGCCCATCAAGGTGCCGGTGGTGCCCAACCCGGCGACGAAGTGCGTGATCGTCGGCAGGTCGCGCAGGATCTCCGGGCCGGTGCCGTCATAGTGCGCCTGCGCGTTGGCGGGATTGCCGTACTGATAAAGCATCACCCAGTCCGGGTACTGCTCGGCGAGTTGTTTGGCGGTGGCTACCGCCTGGTTCGAACCACCGGCGGCCGGGGAGGAGATGATGCGCGCACCGAACATCTCGAGCAGTTGCCGCCGCTCTATCGAGGTGTTTTCCGGCATCACGCACACCAGGCCGTAGCCATGCAGCTTCGCGACCATGGCCAGCGAGATGCCGGTGTTGCCCGATGTCGGCTCCAGGATCGTGCAGCCCGGTGTCAGCCGCCCGTCGGCCTCGGCCGCCCGCACCATAGCCAACGCGGCCCGGTCCTTGATCGAGCCGGTGGGATTGCGGTCCTCGAGCTTGGCCCACAGCCGCACCGGCTTCGAGCCGTCCCAGCGCGGCGACAGGTGCGGCAGGCCGACGAGCGGGGTGTCGCCCGTCGCGTCGGTCAGCGAGTCATAGCGGGTCACCGCGCTCAACCCCCGGCAACCGCCGGCAAGATGGTCACCGCGTCGCCGTCTTTGAGCGCCGTGTCGAGCGAGCCCGTGAAACGGACGTCCTCGTCGTTGACGTAGACGTTGACGAAGCGGTGCAGTCCGCCGTCATCAGTGATGAGCCTGCCCTTGAGTCCGGGATGGGTGCCGTCCAGGTCGTCGATGAGGGCCGAAAGCGTGTCGCCGCTGCCGTCGACCGCCTTCGCGCCGCCGGTGTAGCTGCGCAGGATGGTCGGAATCTTGACCTCGATGGCCATGGGGTTGCTGCTCCTGTCGGGAGTGGATCTAGGTGTAAGTCTCGAACGCGGATCGCTTCGGTAATCGTCCCACCCGGGCCGCCGGTGGCGAAGCTCACCGACAGTCGTAGCGGACGTCGGCCATCCGGTGCCCCAGCAGAACTCGCTCGATCGCAGCGTCACACACGGGTCTCGACCACTTCCACCGGTTCTTCGGTCACGACGCCCTCGACGATGCGGAAGGAACGGAACTCATCGGCGTCGGGCGCCCGGGTCGACACGAGCACGTAGTGGGCGTTCGGCTCGGAGGCGTAAGCGACGTCGGTGCGCGAAGGGTAGGCCTCGGTGGCAGTGTGCGAGTGGTAGATCACGACGGGTTCTTCGTCGTTGGCCGCCATCTCCTGGTAGAGCTGCAACAGATCGGCCGAATCGAATTCGTAGAACGTCGGCGAGCGCGCCGCGTTCAGCATCGGCAGGAAGCGCAGTGGACGGTCGCTGCCCTCGGCGCCGGCGACCACACCGCAGGCCTCGTCGGGGTGCTCGCGGCGCGCGTGCGCCACGATGGCGTCGCGTGTCTCGCGGTCGATGCTCAGCACGAGGTCCAAATTACCTTCATCGCATCAGCGCGCGGACCATCGAGTCCTGCGCGCCCGTGAGCCAGTAGTAGATGGCGCGCTGGCCAGCGTCTGGATCCTCGGGGTCCATTTCAGGCTCGTCCTCGGTGACCCCCAGTTGGGTGCCGAGCGCCAGTCGCACGTCATTGAGCACCTGGATCCACCGCTGCCCGGCCTCGTCGGTGAGCTCTAGCTCGCCGGAGGCGCCGGCCAGGTCGGCGGCGCATTGGCCGACCCGCTCGCAGCGTTCGGTGCGCAGCGTGAGCTCCGTCAGAGAGCGAAACTCCAGGTCGGCCGCGTCGTCGTCGCGGTAGCCGGCCGGAAACAGCCGCCACTGGACGGGCCCGTCGAAGGAGTCGGCGCTCAGGAGTTCGAGCAGATCCTCGAAGAGCCGAGCCAGCAAGCGGGTTTCGATCGAGTCCAGGCGCAACCGGAGCAGCCCCCCGCGTCGGCGAACCTTCACGAATCGTGCTGCAGTGTCGCCCACAGCCCGTAGCCGTGCAGCGTCGTCACATCCAGTTCCATCCGCTCCCGAGTGCCCGTGGAGACGACGGCGCGCCCCCGGCGGTGCACGTCGAGCATGAGCTTCTCCGCCTTGCTCTTCGGGTAGCCGAACACGGTCATGAAGACATGCGTCACGTAGCTCATCAGGTTGATCGGATCGTTCCAGACGATGGTGATCCACGGCAGATCGGGTGCGGCACGAGTCTGCTCGTCCACCTGCTGGGCCGCCTCGCGCTGCGGCGTGACTGTGCCGGTCATGTCTCTATCGTGGCATGGACCGGTGATGGTCAAGCCGGACGTCTGACACGATCGCGGCATGACGGCCGCGCTGCTCACCGACCGCTACGAGCTCACCATGCTGGGCTCGGCGTTACGTGAGGACACGGCGCAGCGCCGGTGCGTCTTCGAAGTGTTCTCCCGCAGACTCCCCGAGGGACGCCGTTACGGCGTCGTCGCGGGCACCGCGCGCCTGCTCGACACGATCGCGGACTTCACCTTCGACACCGACACTGTCGCCTGGTTGCGCGCGGCCGGCGTGGTGGACGCGACAACGGCCGAATACCTCGCCAGCTATCGGTTCGGCGGCGACATCGACGGCTACCCCGAGGGTGAGCTGTTCTTTCCGTACTCGCCCATCCTGACTGTGACCGGGACCTTCGCGGAGGCGGTCGTGTTGGAGACGGTCGCCCTTTCGGTCCTCAACCACGACTGCGCCGTGGCGGCCGCGGCGGCGCGCATGGTGACGGCCGCGGCGGGTCGACCAATCATCGAGATGGGCTCGCGTCGCACTCACGAGCAGGCCGCAATCGCCTGCGCGCGTGCCGCCTACCTCGCCGGCTTCGCCTCGACGTCCAACCTGGCCGCGAGTGAGCGTTATGGCGTGCCGAGCGCTGGAACCGCCGCGCATTCGTTCACCCTGCTGCACGACGACGAGCGCGCGGCCTTCGCCGCACAGGTCGCGGCGCTGGGCCCGTCAACCACGCTGCTCGTCGACACCTTCGACATCACCCGGGGGATCGAACTGGCCGTCGAGGTGGCCGGCACCTCACTCGGCGGCATCCGTATCGACTCCGGGGATTTGGGGGTGCTGGCCCGCCAAGCCAGGGCCCAGCTCGACGACCTCGGCGCGACGCACACCCGGATCCTGGTCAGCGGCGACCTGGATGAGTACTCGATCGCCTCGCTCGCCGCCGTGCCCGTCGACGTGTACGGCGCGGGTACGGCGGTGGTGACCGGTTCGGGCGCACCTACCGCGGAGCTGGTCTACAAGCTCGTCGAGGTGGACGGCCGCCCGGTGGCCAAGCGCTCGGAGCACAAGGCGAGCCACGGCGGGCGCAAGACCGCCCTGCGTGCGCACAAGGCCACTGGAACCGCGGTGGAGGAGATCGTGGTATCCGGCGCTGTGCCAGATCCGGGTGTTGGCGAACGGTTCATGCAGCGTCCGCTGATGCGCACCGGCGCCCCCGTCGACGACCTGCCGAGCCTGGCCGATTCGCGGGCCCACCTGCGCGCGGCCACGATCAGCCTGCCGTGGGACGGTCTGAAGCTGTCCCGCGGTGAACCGGCCATCCCCACCCGGCTCGTCTCGGCCTGATCTGGCCCGGCGACGGACCAGCTACGGTGGCGGCATGGGGACCGCCGTCATCGTCGTGGACGTGCAGAACGACTTCTGTGAGGGTGGCTCGCTGGCGGTGAATGGCGGCACAGCCGTCGCGCGGGCGGTGAGCGACCGCCTGGTCGAGGGCGGTTTCGATCACGCCGTGGCCACCCGCGATCACCACATCGACCCTGGCGGGCACTTCTCGACCGCCCCGGACTACCGCGACTCCTGGCCAGCGCACTGCGTCGTGGGCACCGGGGGCGTCGAGTTGCATCCCGACCTGGACACCAGGCACGTCGAGGCCGTCTTCGACAAGGGTGAATACGCAGCTGCCTATTCCGGCTTCGAGGCGGTCACCAGCGGTGTGTCGCTGCTCGACTGGCTGCGCGCGCGCGAGGTGGACGCTGTCGAGATCGTCGGCATCGCGACCGACCACTGCGTGCGGGCCACCGCCCTCGATGCAGCGCGGCTGGGCTTCGCCACCACCGTGCGCCTCGACCTGACGGCCGCAGTGGCAGCAGCAACCGCCGAGGTTGCGCTCGCCGAGTTGCGCGGCGCCGGTGTGCACCTCCTCGGTACGCCAATCGTCGGATAGCTGACGGCGCAGCCGATCTGGGCTAGGTTCGCGCCATGAGTAACCCACCCCCCGGCTATGGGCAAGACCCCCGCCAAGGCCAGCAGCCCGGCTACGGCCAACAGTCCCGCCAACAGCCCGGCTACGGCCAGCAGCCCGCCTACGGCCAGCCTCCGATGGGACCGATCACCAGCCGCATGTCCCGCATCGATCCCGGCCCGAGTCAGGCGTTCGGCCTAGTGGGGGCGATCATCGCCGCTCTCGGCGCGATTCTGGTGGTCGTCGCCTTCACGGCGGTGGACTGGTTCAAGACGCGAAACTCCGCACACTCGCATTTCAGCGACATCCATCGGGTACTCGGCCGAGAGTCTGCGTTTGCGGCCACCCCGGCGAAGTTGTATTTCGCGTGGCTCGGATGGGTCCTCCTGATCGTCGTGGTCCTGGTGGCGCTGCTCGCCAACCTTCCATCGCCGGCAGCGCCTGCGCTTCGGGGCCTCGGCGTGCTCTTCGCACTTGCCGCGATAGCTTTGACGTTCCTGGCCGTCAATCTGGTGAAGTCGGGTCTGCACGGTCCGGCATACACCACGTACCTCAAGGACGCTCGCCTGGGTTTCTACCTGGCAGTCGGGGGATTCCTGCTCGCCGGAATCGGCGCTGCGATAGGGCCGAAGCGCAGCCGACGCTAACCGTCGGACGCGCGCGCCGAACCGCTCATCCAGGCGGATGGTCCCCGTAGTCGATCTCCTCGTCAGAGATCCCGAGGACGAACAGCACAGTGTCGAGGAACGGGACGGTCGCCGACACGTCGGCGGCCGCGCGCAGCGCCGACCTGGGGTTGAACGCGATGCCCAGACCAGCCGCCACGATCATGTCGATGTCATTTGCGCCGTCGCCCACGGCCACGGTCTGCGACAGCGGCACGCCGAACTGAGCCGCGAAGCGTTCCAGGGCAGCGGCCTTACCCGCGCGGTCGATGATCGGGCCCAGCACGTTGCCGGTGACGCGCCCGTCGACGACTTCGAGTTCATTCGCCGCCGCGAAGTCCAGGCCAAGTTCGGCCACGAACCGGTCGGTGAACACGGTGAATCCGCCGCTCACGACACCGACGTGGTAGCCCAGGCGCTGCAACGTGCGCACGACCGTGCTCGCACCCGGAGTGAGGCGCAGCCCGTCACGCACCGCCTCCAGCTCCGCGACCGGCAGCCCGGCCAGCAGCGCCACCCGGCTGCGCAACGACTCACTGAATTCCAGCTCACCAGCCATCGCGCGCTCGGTGATCGCCGAGACCTGTTCACCCACCCCGGCCCGCTCGGCCAGGACATCGATCGCCTCGTCGCGAAGCAGTGTCGAGTCGACGTCGAGCACGACGAGGCTCTTCGCCCGCCGCCGCAGTTCCGCCTGCTCGACGGCTATGTCGACGCCGGTGTCTTCGGCGGCCTGCACCAGCGCCGC
>JBHEMN010000074.1:0-7332 GCA_046262575.1 Jatrophihabitantaceae bacterium | reverse complement strand
GTGAGGGGGCGCCCCGGGTGAGCCGACCCACGCGCTGATGCCGCCGTCGCGGGCTCTGCCGGCGCTGACGCCGCCGTCGCGGGCTCTGCCGTCGCGGGAGTTGCCGCGGCCACCTCGCCGGGCACGTATCGCGCTGCGGGTGCATGCGTGGCTGGTCGGCGGCCCGGCGGTTCGACGGCCGGCGGCTTGGGCGGCCGAGTCCAGGTTGGCCGGGTCCAGGTCGGTTCGGGCGGCACCGGCTGGGACCGCGGCGGTTGCGGCGCGGGCGCAGGTGACACGGATGCGGCCGAAGAGGCCACGATCACCGGCCGATCTGGCAGCCGAGTGATCGTCGGATGCGCGCCGGGAGGCCCTGCGGCCGCCTCCCTGATCAGGAACTGCGTGCGGGGCCAGCCCTGACCGACCTCGATGTCGGACAGTTCGGCGGCGAACTCGGCGGCGGTGGGTGGCCGATGGTCCTTGTCCTTGGACATGGCCCAGATCAGTAGGTCAGACAGGGCGACCGGCACTCCGGCGGCGACGACCGGTTGCACCGGGTCGCGCAGAATGCGCAGGATCACCGACGCAGGGGACTCCCCGTCGTAGGACCGAAACGCTGACTGCCCGACGATGAGCTGGTACACCGTCGAGGCGAGTTCGTAGACGTCGGTTGCCGCAGACGTCGCGCCGCCTTCGAGGAGCTCGGGCGCCGCGTGCAGCGTCGTGAAGTCGAACAGCCCGGCCGTCGTCTGAGTCGAGGACTGCAACATCGCCACCCCGAAGTCCGCCAACGCGGGCTCTCCGAATTCGGTGATCAAGATGTTCTGGGGCTTCACGTCACGATGCAGGATCTCCCCGCGATGGGCTGTCTCGAGCGCTCCGGCGACCTTGATTGCGATCGATACGGCTTCCTGGACCGGCAACGGCGCCGCACTCAAGCGGTCGGAAACGGCCGCCACACACAGTTCGAGGACGAGCACCGGCCGACCGTCTCGAGTCGGGAACGTACGAAAAAGGGTGACGATGTTCGGATGCGCGCTCAGCGCGCCAAGGGCGATCGACTCGCGCTGGAAGGACTCAAGTGCGCGCGGCGAGGCGTCGCGGACGTTGAGCAGCTTGAGCGCCACCTGCCGGTTGGTGTCGATCTCGCGGGCCTGGTAGACCGTGGCCAGGCTGCCGGTGCCGATTTCACTGATGTTGGCATAACCGGGAAACAGCTCCGTGCCCGTGGCGCGTCCCTTGCGTCGCAGCGCCACGATCACCTCCCGGGTTTCAGCGTGCTCAAACCGCTGCGCGGCCGGCTGATGCGAGCCGCCCAGACCTCTCAGACTATCAACGCGGCGCGATATACCAGCCGACAACGGCGTCGCGCCAGCGCGTCGAGCGCGCCCGCGACTCGCGGGCAGTGGGGCAATTGACCCGGCTGGGCAACCTGTTGCGCCGCCGGACTCGGGGAGGTTGCACAATCGTGCGCGTGACAACCGTGCACGGCAATGGCGCCGCCCCGCACGACATCCTCGACCAACACGTCCGCGCGGAACTGGCCCGCCTGGCCGAGCACAGCGCCGGGCCGACGTCGCAAGCCAGCGTGCTCACCCTCTTCGATGCGATGGCCGGTAGCCGATTGCTCGACGTCGAGGCCCGACGGATGCGTGAACGCGGCGACGGCTTCTACACCATCGGTTCGGCGGGGCACGAGTCCAACGCATACGTCGCGCAGGCGGTGCGGGCCACCGACCCGGCACTGCTGCACTATCGCTCAGGTGGCTTCTTCCTGGCCCGCGCGCTGCAGGCGGGTCGCTCGCTCGATGACGCCTTGCGTGCGGTGCTGCTCGGCCTGGCCGCCGCCGTGGCCGACCCGGCTTCGGGTGGCCGGCACAAGGTTTTCGGGGACGCGGCGCTGGCAATAATTCCGCAGACCTCGACGATCGCCTCCCCCCTGCCCCGGGCCGTCGGCGTCGCATTCGCGATCGGACGGGCCAAGCGGCTGGGTTTGCCTACCCGCTGGCCACCGGACTCGATCGCGGTGTGCAGCTTCGGCGACGCGAGCATGAACCATTCCACGGCGGTAGGAGCGCTGAACACCGCCGGCTACTGCGTGGCGCAGGGGCTGCCGCTGCCACTCATGTTCGTGTGCGAGGACAACGGGCTGGGCATCTCGGTGCCGTCGCCGTCCGGATGGGTGAGCCAGGCCGCGCGCCGGCCGGGCATCCGCTACCTCGCCGTTGACGGCGACGACCCCGAAGCCGCGCGATCGGTCGCCGGCCAGGCCGCCGACACGGTGCGACTGGAGCGGCGCCCGGTGTTGCTGCACCTGCGCACCGTGCGCTACCTCGCCCACGCCGGTTCCGACGTCGAGTCCGGCTACCGCGCGCCCGCCGCGATCGCCGCCGACCTGGGACGGGATCCGCTGCTCGCCCTGGCGGCGACGATCCGCGGCACCGATCTCGCGGCTCGCTACGCGGCGATCGCGCAACGGGTCGGCCAACTGGCGCAAGAGGTCGCAGCCGCGCCGAAACTGACGACGGCAGCGGCCGTCATCGGTCCACTTGCGCCGCGGGACCCGAACGCGATCACCGTAGCTTCCGCCCGTCGGGCCCAGGATGGCCTGCGCCGTAAGGCATTCGACGACAAGCTCCCCGAAGAGCGCGGTAATCTGACGCTCGCACAATGCATCAACGCCTCGCTCACCGATGCGCTGGCGACCCGGCCGGAGGTGTTCGTCTTCGGCGAGGACGTCGGCCGCAAGGGCGGCGTGTACGGCCTCACTCGCGGCTTGCAGCAGCACTTCGGCGCACCGAGGGTGTTCGACACGCTGCTCGACGAACAGGCCATCCTGGGTCTCGGCCTGGGGTTCGGCGTCAGCGGGCTGCTGCCGATTCCCGAGATCCAGTACCTCGCCTACCTGCACAACGCCGAGGACCAGCTGCGCGGCGAGGCCGCCAGTTTGAGGTTCTTCGCCGACGGTTCGTTCAGCAATCCAATGGTGGTGCGGGTGGCCGGCCTGGGCTATCAGAAGGGGTTCGGCGGGCACTTCCACAACGACAACGCGGTCGCCGTGCTACGCGACATCCCGGGGCTGCTCCTGGCTGTTCCGTCCCGTCCCGAGGACGCGGCGCCGATGCTTCGCACCTGCCTCGCGGCGGCGATGACCGCCGGCCAGGTCAGCGTCTTCCTCGAGCCCATCGCGCTGTACCACGAGCGCGATCTGCACGCGCCGGGTGACCGCGGCTGGCTCGGCCCGTACTCCCCCGACCGGCATGTCCCGATCGGGTCCGCCCGCACCCACGGCGACGGTGCGGATCTGACGATCGCGACGTTTGGCAACGGGGTGCGGATGAGCCTGCGCGTGGCGCATCGCCTGTCAGCACAACGAATCCACGCGCGAGTGGTCGACCTGCGCTGGCTGCGCCCACTGCCCGTTGAGGATCTGCTGCGCGAGGCAAGCGCGACGGGCCGGGTGCTCGTTGCCGACGAGACCCGGCATGCGGGCGGGGTGGGCGAAGGCGTCATCACTGCTCTCGTCGAGAACGGCTTCGCCGGCCGGATGGGCCGCGTCGCCAGCCATGACAGCTTCGTCCCGCTCGGAGACGCGGCCAACTTGGTGTTGCTGAGCGAAACCGACATCGAACAAGCCGCGCACCGCCTGATGCGGCCCTGACGCCCGACCGACACCTGCCTCAGGCGAGCGATCGCAGCACGCGGCCGATCGCGGCGAGGCCGTGATCGAGTTCGTCGACCGAGACCGTCAGCGCTGGACGAAAGCGGATGCTGGACGCGCCGCAGCCGAGCACCAGCACCCGTTCGTCCTCGCGCAAGGCCCGGATCACGGCGTCGCGCAGCTCGACGGTGGGTAGCGTGAACGCACACATCAAGCCGCGCCCCCGTACGTCGGACATGACGGCGTTCTCAGCGGCCAGTGAGTGCAGGCCGGCCACCAGGTGCTCGCCCAGCCGGGCCGCCCGGACGATGAGGTCCTCGCCCTCGATCACCTCCAGGATGCGCCGCGCCCGCACCATGTCGGTCAGGTTGCCGCCCCACGTCGAGTTGATCCGGGAGGATACGGCGAAGACGTTCTGCGGCACCTCGTCGATGCGCCCGCCGGCCATGACACCGCACACCTGGGTCTTCTTCCCGAACGCGACGACGTCTGGCGTGAGTCCCAATTGTTGATAAGCCCAAGGCGTTCCGGTCAATCCGCAGCCGGTCTGCACCTCATCCGCGATGAACAGGGCGTCGAACTCACGGCACAGCGCTTGCACGGCCTGCAGGAATTCGGCACGGAAGTGGTTGTCGCCGCCCTCGCCCTGGATCGGCTCGACGATGAAGCACGCGATGTCGTGCGGGTTGGCTTTGAACGCGGCGTGGGCGGCCTCGATCGCCCGCCGTTCGGCGGCCTGGACGTCTGACGTGCCGTTGATCGACGGTGCCGGAATGCGCGGCCAGTCGAACTTGGGGTACCTTGCGACCTTGTTCGGGTCGGTGTTGGTCAATGACATGGTGTACCCAGTGCGACCGTGGAACGCGTTCTGCAGATGCATCACCCTGGTGCCCAGGGCGGCGTCGATGCCGTGCGCCTCATTCCAGCGGCTCTTCCAGTCGAACGCGATCTTGAGGCCGTTCTCGACCGCGAGTGCGCCACCGTCGACGAAGAACAGGTGGGGCAGTGCCGGGTCACCAAGTACGCGCGCGAAAGTCTCGACGAAACGCGCCATCGGCACGCTGTAGATGTCAGAGTTGCTGGGCTTGTTCACGGCCACGTTGGCCAGCTCGAGCAGGAAGTCGGCGTCGCCGGTGAGGCCCGGGTGGTTCATGCCCAGGGCGGAGGATGCGAAGAACGTGAACAGGTCCAGGTAACGAGTGCCGTCGCGCGCGTCTACAAGCTCAGAGCCCTGCGAGGCCGTCAGATCCAGTACCAGCTCGGTGCCGTCGGTGAGCATGTGGCGGGCGATCGTTTCGTGGACCTGCGCGGCGGTGATGTTCGCCGTGGTTGTCGCCCTCAGCATCGTCATGTCGGGAGTCTAGAAGAATTTTTCCGGCCATCTACTGGTATTGCCGACCAATTTACGGTCAATTCTCGCTCGAGGGAGCCTCGGTGACGGGGTGCGCCCGCCCTTCGAAGAACGTCTGCAGTACGACGGTCGTGCGAGTAGAGACGTTGGCTCGCCTGCGGATCTCCCGGATCAGGGCTTCCAGCGCGCTCGGGGAGGCGACGCGCACGAAGAGCACGAAACTGTCCTCCCCCGCGACGGAGTAGCACGCCTCGATCTCGGTCACCTCCCGCAGCCGTTCGGGGATGTCGTACTCGTTTGCCGGATCGAGCGGCGTGATCGACACGAGCGCGGCGAGGGGCAACCCGATCGCGTCCGGTTCGATGAGCGCCGTGTAGCCACGGATAACCCCATCGGTCTCGAGCCTCCGTACCCGAGCCTGCACGGCCGAGACCGACAACCCCGTCCTCACGGCGAGACTCTTCAGCGTGCTGCGGCCATCGGCGACCAGGGCGGCGGCGATCAGCCGATCCGTCGCGTCGTCAAGAGGTCGCGTCACGCCGGTGAGGCTATCCCTGTCATGATTCCGCGATGAGCAACGCGTCGGCCGCGAGTGTCTCGCCTGGCGAGGCAGACCCGCCCGCCCCCGCGCCCGACGCGAGCTTCGCCCGGCTCGCCCAGCTCGGCCGGGTCACTGCCTAGCTCGCGGCGGCCCAGGATCTCGACGGCGTCGTAGAAATCGTCGTCTCCCATGTAGCCGAGACCGTGGGTGCGGCGGTGTCCACGCTGTCGCTGCTCAGCGACGAGAAGACGCTCACCCTGGTCGGAATCCGCGGTGGCAAGCCGAACACCGAACAGCTGTGGTCGACGTACCCGCTGAGCGCCCAATTGCCAGCCTGCGAGGCCATTCGCTCCGGGCAGGTCGTCCTCGTCGCCGGCCGGGCCGAGATCGAGCACCGTTACCCAGCACTGAGCGGCCAGGTCCCCGAGGGCCGTTCCGTGCTGTGCCTACCGGTTGCGGTCGGCTCGCGCTCACTCGGCGCGGTCGGACTGGTGTTCGATGCAGGCTGGACTCCGGCCGAGCATGAGCTCGATTTCCTGCGGATCCTCGCCGACACCTGCGCTCAGGCGATCCTGCGCGTGCGCGCAGTCGACGAGGCCGCGGTAAGGGCGGTTCAACTGGAGTTCCTCGCCGAGATCTCCGCTGAACTGGCGAACAGCCTGGACTACCGCTCCACCCTGGCCACCGTCGCCCGGCTCGCCGTGCCGAGGCTGGCCGACTGGTGTGCCGTCGACGCGATCCAGGACGGCGTGCTGCAGACCCTGGCCGTCGCCCACGTCGACCCGGCCAAGATCGCGTGGGCCCGGGAGCTCCAGCAGCGCTACCCTCCTGATCCAGCCCAGAAAACCGGCAGCCCGAACGTCATACGTACCGGCGTCAGTGAGCTCTACGCCGAGATCACCGACGACATGCTGACGGCCGCCTCGATCGACGAGGAGCACGTGCGATTGATGCGTGCGCTCAACCTGCACAGCGCCCTGATCGTGCCGCTTCAGGCGCGGGGCCGCACGCTCGGCGCGGTCACCCTCATGTGGGCCGAGACGCGTCGGCGCTACGGTCCGCTAGACCTGGCGCTCGCCGAGGATCTTGGTCGACGGGCCGGCATCGCGATCGACAACGCGGACCTGCACAGCCAGACCCGCGAGATCGCGCTGCAGTTGCAACGGGCGGTCTTGCCGGCCCGGCTCGACGACATCCCCGGCTGGGACGTCGCCACTCATTACAGCCCCGCAGCCCACAGCGAGGTCGGCGGCGACTTCTACGACGCTGTCGGGCTTCCCGGTGGGCGCTTGATCGTGTTCATGGGTGACGTGATGGGGCACGGAATCGCGGCGGCCGCGGCGATGGCGCAGATGCGGTCGGCCGTGCGCGCCTATATCGCGAGCGACCCTGACCCGAGGACTGTCGTAGAGCGTCTGGAAGCGATGTTGGAGATGTTCCCCACCGCGCAACTCGTCACACTCGCGTTCACGCTCATCGACCCACACACCGAAGCACTCCTGGTCGTCAACGCCGGCCACTGCCCGCCACTGGTGGTCGATGCAAGTGGCGAGGCGCACTTCGTGCAGGCCCGCGCGAGCCGTCCCCTCGGTGCCGGCCACGACGACCGGTCCGCGACCACGTGGCCATTTCCGGCGGGAGCGACGCTCTTGCTCTACACCGATGGGTTGTTCGAACGTCGCACTGAAAACATCGACGCGAGTCTGGCCCGGCTGCGACGGTGTGCGACCGGCCTCGCCGCGGGGCCGGTGTCCGCCGGGCTCGCCTCGCTCGTGGAAGCAATGTACAGCGACGGTGGCG
>JBHEMN010000073.1:0-5943 GCA_046262575.1 Jatrophihabitantaceae bacterium | reverse complement strand
GCTCCTCGGCACGCTGTTGCGCGTCGGCGACGAGGACGGTGGCCTCGGCTGTGGCGCGCTCGCGAGCCGAGGTGGACTCTTCGTGGGCGTCGTGCAGCATGGCGTCGCGGTTGGCGATCACCCGGCGCGCCTGGTCCATCTCCGGGGGCATCGTCTCGCGCAGTTCATCGAGCAGGTCGAGGACCCGCTCGCGCGGGAGGACGCAGGACGAGGACATCGGCACGGTGCGGGCGGTCTCGACCAGTTCGACCAGCTCGCTGAGCAACTCGTCGGTGCGCCGCAGCGACTGGTCAGTCATCGTGAGCCTCCTACCCCGCGGCGTCGGTTCGGTCCTGCAGGCGCTTGAGGACGTTCGGCGGGACGAGGGAGGACACCTCGCCGCCCCACTTTGCGATCTCCTTGACCAGGCTAGAGGCCAGGAAGCTGTACTCGGGGTTCGTCGGCATGAACAGTGTGTCGACACCGGCCAGGCCGCGGTTCATTTGCGCCATCTGTAGTTCGTAGTCGAAGTTGCTGACGGCCCGCAGGCCCTTGACGATGACGGGGATATCGTGCGCCCGGCAGTAGTCGACCACCAGTCCGTGGAAGGTGTCGATCCGAACGTTGCCGTAGCTCGCCGTCACCTCCTGGAGCATGTCACGCCGCTCCTCGACGGTGAACATGCTCGACTTGGACTGGTTGATGAACACCGCGACAACGACCTCGTCGTAGAGTTGCGCGGCCCGCCCGATGATGTCGAGATGGCCGTTGGTGACCGGGTCGAAAGACCCGGGACAGACGGCGCGGCGCACGATCTGCGCGGATCCGGCTGGCGGCGCTGGTGGCGATGTGCTCATCGTCGGCGACCGTACCAAAGCACGCCCTCACCATAACGTTTCTGCTTCAGAGCCTCGATCGAGTCGGGCCACCGCGGCTCGCTACCGCGGGCTGGGCGTTCCACCACGACGATCGCGGATTCGGCGAGCCATCGCGGCGCCGAGAGGGTGGTGAGCAGCACCCCTAGTTGCTGCTCACCGAACGCATAGGGCGGGTCGGCGAAGACCAGGTCGAATGGCTCGTCCGCGCCGGCGCCGACAAGGTACGCGGCAGCCGGCCGCCGATGTATTTCGACGCCCGGCAGTCCAACCGTGTCGGCATTGTGGTGCAGGATCTCGCAGGCGGTGCGGTCGGACTCGACGAAGTAGACGGCGGTTGCGCCGCGGGACAATGCCTCGAGGCCGACGGCCCCGGTGCCGGCGAAGAGGTCCAGGACGCGGGCGCCTTCGAGATCGACAAGCCCCGCCAGCGAGCTGAACATTGCCTCTCGGGCCCGATCGGACGTGGGCCGGGTGCCGCGCGGCGGCACAGCGAGGCGGCGCCCCTTGGCGATCCCACCGACGATTCGGGTCATGCCTTTTCCAGGTACTGCGCCTGTTCGGCGGCAACCAGCGCGGCAAGCTGGTCGGCGAGCAGCGGATGTCTGGACAACTCAGGGTCGGCCGCGATGATGTCGGCCGCCTCGGCCCGGGCGTCGGTGATCAGTTGCTCGTCGCGCAGCAGCGACAACAACCGCAGCTGGGAGCGGCTGCCGGACTGGGCCGCGCCGAGCACGTCGCCCTCGCGCCGTTGCTCGACATCCAAGCGGGCCAATTCGAACCCGTCGGTGGTCGCCGCGACCGCGTCGAGGCGCTCTCGCGGGGCGGTTCCTGCAAGCGCTTCGGTGACCAGCAAACAGATACCCGGTGCCGAGCCGCGGCCGATCCGACCGCGCAGCTGGTGCAGTTGGGAGATGCCGAACCGATCGGCGTCCAGCACCGCCATCACGGTCGCGTTGGCCACGTCGACGCCGACCTCGATGACCGTGGTCGCGACCAGCACGTCCAAGCGCCCGGCGGCAAACTCGGCCATGGTGCGATCCTTCTCGTCCGGCTGTAGACGGCCGTGAAGTGGCGCCAACCGCAGGCCGGCGAGCGGCCCGTCGGCGAGCATCGCCAGCGTGTCGGCGACGGCGAGCGGAGCACGGCGCGCCGGGTCGTCGGGGATGGGGACGTCAGCCAGGTCAGCATCATCCTCGGCCAGCGCGCCGCCGATGCGCGGGCAGACCACATAGGCCTGGTGGCCGGCCGCGACCTCCTCCCGGATGCGCTGCCACGTCCGCTCGAGCCAGGTCGGCCGCTCACCGACCGGCACGACCGTCGTCGCCGTCACCGAGCGACCCGGTGGCAGTTCGGTCAGCGTCGAGACGTCGAGGTCGCCGAACACCGTCATCGCGACGGTGCGCGGGATCGGCGTGGCGGTCATGACGAGCAGGTGGGGTGGCCGATCGGCCTTGCTGCGCAGGGCATCGCGCTGCTCGACACCGAAACGGTGCTGCTCGTCGACGACGACCAACCCGAGTTCGGCGAAACTCACCTGGTCCTGGATCAGGGCGTGCGTGCCGACGACGATGCCGGCCGCGCCCACGGCGGCGTCGAGCAGCGCGCTCTTGCGGGCGACAGCCGGCAGCGAACCGCTGAGCAGGGCGACGCGGGTACCGACATCGCCGCCGGAGAGACGGCCGACCTGGGCGAGCGGGCCGAGCAGCGCCTCGATGGAGCGGGCGTGCTGGGCCGCGAGAACCTCGGTGGGCGCAAGCAGGGCGGCCTGGCCGCCGGCGTCAACCACCTGCAGCATGGCCCGCAGGGCGACGACTGTCTTGCCCGATCCGACCTCGCCCTGCAGGAGCCGGTGCATGGGATGTGCCTGCGAGAGCTCGTCGGCGAGGACCTCGCCGACTTCCCGCTGGCCCGTTGTGAGCGCGAAGGGCAGCGATGCGTCGAATGCGGCGAGGATGCCGCGGGGGTGCGGGGGGCGGGCGGTGGCGGGGTTGGCGGCCGCCGTGGCTCGGCGTTGGGCGAGTGCGAGCTGCACCCCGAGGGCCTCGTCCCACTTCAGCCGACGCCGAGCGGCGTGCCACTCCTCGCGGCTGCCGGGGCGGTGGATGGTCCGCAGGGCCGTGTCGAAGTCGAGCAGCCCGTGTCGGGCGCGTATCTCGGCGGGCAATGGGTCGGGCAGCGTATCGAGCATGCCGAGGACGACGCGCACCGTGTTCGAGATGATCCAGGTACGCACCTCCTTGCTGGCCGGGTAGACCGGGATGAGCGCCCCGGCAAAGTCATCAACCTCGTGGGCATCGAGCTCGTCGCCGTGCAGGAGCAGGTACTCCGGATGGGCCAGCTGCCGGGTCTTGCCGAACAACCCGACCTTGCCCGCGAACAGCCCACGAACGCCCGGCTGCAACTCCTTCTGGCGCCAGGTGCTGCGTTTTCCGAAGAAGACCACGTTGAGGGTGCCGCGGCCGTCGCTCACGACCACCTCGAGCCGCAGGCCTTTGCCGAAACCCTTGATCTCGGAGCTTCGTACCTCGGCCATGACGGTGACATCGTCGTCGACGCGCAGCGCTGCGAGGTCGGTCAACTCGCCGCGCTCGGCCATCCGTCGGGGGTAGTGCCGCAACAGCTCGCCGACGTTGCGGATGCCGAACGCTCTGTCCATCGGCTTCGCGGTGCGGCCCCCGACCACATCGGCCAGTGGCGTGTCCAGGGCGCTCATTCGACGCCGATGATCAACGGGAAGTCGGGCTGGCCACCCGAGTAGACGACGACATCGGTGAACGGAGCGCGATCCTGCACGTGTCGTGCGAGCAGCTCGCCGACGCCATCCGGCGCGCCGCCCCCTACCAGCACCGTCATCAGCTCCACGCCGACGCCGAGCAACCGGTCGACGAGCGCGAACGCCACCGAGACCAGACCGCGTCCGATCTCGACGACTTCACCGTCGATGAGGCCGAGGACATCGCCTTGCTGGCAGGTGCCCACCGACGTCAAAGCCGCCCGCTGGGCGATCGTGACCTCGGCGAAGCGGGTCGCAGCCGCGGCCTCGGCCATCGCGACCACGTTGTCGTCGAAGCGCCGCGCCGCATCGTGGACCGCGACCGCGGCCAGCCCTTGTACCGGCGATCGCGTCGGCACCACCGTGGCCCGGATGCCGAGGGCGCGGGCCTCGTCGGCCGCGGCCTCAGCGATCCCCGTGACGTGCGACGCATTGGGCAGCAGCACGACCTCGCCTGCACCGGCGGCGCGCACCGCCGCAAGTACCTCGGCCGTGGACGGGTCGCGACCCGGGGCCCCGTCGACCACCCGGACGCCCTCGCCCTCGAAGAGGTGCGCGAGTCCTTGACCCGGCGCCACCGCGACCACGGCGGTGCGCAGAGATGCAGCGGCCTGGTCGGCGAAGCGCACCACCGTGATGTCGTACGGACGACCCGCCTCCACGCCGGCCTCGATCGCGGCGCCGACGTCGTTGACGTGCACGTGCACATTCCAGACCCCGTCGCCGGTGCCGATCACCGCGGCGGAGTCCCCGAGCCCGATCAGCTTGCGGCGTAACGCGGTGACGGCGTCCCCGCCTGCCACGAGCAGGTACTGCACCTCGAAGTCGTAGTCGCCACTGCCCGTCTCACGCGCGGAGCGCAACTGCTGCGCCGTGCGAGGAGTCCGAATCAGCTCCGGTGGTGCGCCCTGCTCGCCGCTCACGGTGCGAGCCAGGGCGTCGAGCAACAGCACCAGACCCCGTCCGCCCGCGTCTACCACCCCCGCGCGGGCGAGTTCGGGCAGTTGCTCGGGGGTGCGCTGCAGTGCCTCGTCGGCGGCGACAGTGGCCACCCGCGTGACCTCGAGCAGGGTTGTGCTCCCCGCCGCGGCGTCCGCGGCAGCTCGCGCTACGGTCAGGATGGTGCCCTCGACGGGTTCTGACACTGCCTCGCGCGCTCGGTCGGCACCCAGTCGCAGGCCCGTTCGCAGCACGGCAGCGTCGCAAGACGGCGCCTCGGCCGCCGCTTCGGCCATGCCCTGCAACAGTTGCGAGATGATCACTCCGGAGTTCCCGCGCGCGCCCAGTACCGCGCCGTTGGCCAGGACCAGCAGTGCCGCCGCGGCGTCGATGGCCCCCTCGGAGGCGGCCAGGGCTTGCGCCGCGGCGCGCATGGTGGTGACGAGGTTGGTGCCGGTGTCGCTGTCGGGAACCGGGAAGACGTTCAGCTCGTCGATCTCGGCCCGGTGCGTGTCCAGTAGCTCGACCGCGGCGCGGCTCCAGCGACGGACCGCGTCCGTGTCCAGCGACTCGAGCACGTCCACCCCCAAGCCAACGGTCCGGTTTGGCGCAGGATACTGGGGCGCGGTGTCGCCTCGGGCGGTTTGGCCGGCCCGGGAGCCAGCCGTTAGACTGCTCGGGTTGCCCGGCGCACGGCCGGGACCCACCAGTTTCGGCACGCGTGCGTCGTGCTGCGTCGCCCAAGGAGTCCCACAGTGGCCAACATCTGCGATGTCTGCGGTAAGAGCCCCGGATTCGGGATGTCCGTCTCGCACTCCCACCGCCGTACCCACCGCCGGTGGAACCCGAACGTGCAAACTGTCCGCGCGATGGTTTCCCCCGGCACCCGGCGCCGCATCACCGTGTGCACCTCCTGCCTGAAGGCCGGCAAAGTTACCCGCGCCTAGCCTGCTGCGTATCGTTGCTTCGATCGGTCTGCGCCTTCGACGCGGCGGGCCGCTTCACCAGGGTCATGGCCGGCGCCGTTGGTGGTGACCAGATCCTTGCCGTAGAACACCGCGCCGGGGGTGCACGCGTAGTGCCCGAACCCGTCGGCGGGCACATAGCCACTGGACTCGTAGAGCGCGATGGCCTCAGGCTGCTTGGTGCCGGTGTTGAGTTGGATCCGGCGGACGCCCGCGGCCTGAGCGCTCGTCTCGAGTTCGGCCAACATCAGTCGGGCCAGCCCGCGGCGGCGCGCCGCGTCGACGACGTACATCCGCTTGATCTCGACCGTTCGTTCGTCGATGCGCCGCCATCCGCCGCAAGCAGCGGGCTCGCCGTTGACAGTCCCTACCAAGAACAGCCCGGCCGGCGGATCGAACTCCCCCGGCT
>JBHEMN010000072.1:0-33268 GCA_046262575.1 Jatrophihabitantaceae bacterium | reverse complement strand
GTGACGAAGGATGAGCATCTGATTCCTGGACGCGGGGGTCAACCCTGCGTCGAGGTGCTCGAACGCGTTGCCGCCCGGGGCTTTACCGGCCACGTGATCGTCGAGGTCAACACCCGCCGCGCCCTGGATCGCACCGAGCGGGAGGACGACCTGGCCGAGGCACTCGCCTTCTGCCGTCTGCACTTGAGTGCGGCGTCGGCTGCGAGCGCCCGGCCCCTCCCCGAGCAGACCTAAGGCGCACCGTGCATCGGCCCCGCCCTGTGGTCGCGGCGCATGTCAGGGGTGAATGGCGGTCGACGTGAACGACCAGACAAGACGCACGGACCGGTGCGTACCGCCGCGCTGGGCCGAAGCGATGCGGACACGCCAGCCAGCGCGGTTCGTCAGGGCAGCTGGGTTGGTGAGGACCAAGTCGACGGTGCGGGCGGCCAAGCCGGCCGTTCGCTCCGCCGGGTCGCCGGTGATGTTTGTGACGTGCACCAGCGTGTGCCGGGCAAGCGCGGCGATGACGGCGGCCGCGCGCAGGTCGAGATCGCCGGCCTCCAGCCGCGTCAGCACCGCCGCCGAGCCCCGCACGGACGGGTTGCGGGCGAGGACGACGCCGGCCAGCCTGCGGTGCTGCTCGTCGATGCGACGCTGGACGCCAGCGTCCGCGAACCGCCCGGGGTCGATCTGCTCGATCCGTACCGTCATCGATCCAACGCCGAACACGGCAACCGGCAGCGTGGAGCGCAGGCACCGACCTAGCGCTACCTGGGCGGTGGCTGCCATGTGCAGCGCTGTGGTGACTACGACGAAGGAGGCCGCCGCGCAACTGGCGACGTTGCCTGGCGGCAGCACCTCGGCCGGTGGGAAGCCTGCCCTGATCAGGGCGGCGCGAACGGTGTCGTCTGCGATGACCTTGCCCGAGTACGGCAGGTTCGTGCTCAGCCACTCCTCGGCGGCCTGAATGAGCGACGGCGTGTCGGCCGACGCACTCACCCGTTCCGGCACCTGCGCCGGCGTAGGAGCGAGCCTGAGAGCTAGTCCGGTGGCGGCTGTGACGGCCACGGCGGCGCTGAGCAGCGTCAACGCGAGTACCGAGTGCGAACCGCGCTCGGCTGCGTGGCCCGCAACCGCCGGCCGGTCACCGCGCGGGCGGGTGGATGCCCCGTGTTCGTCCATCTCACCTCAGGCGAGGAGCGCGAAGCGTTCTTCGCGCGAGGCACCGTCTGCCGTGAGGTTGTGGCGCGGCGTGCCAGGCCAACACCATATCCGGAATTCATACCTGTGAAAGTGGCGTAATCGTTTGCGCACTTCCCACTTCGCGACTCCAGCGCCCACGCTGGATAGCCTGGCTCCATGCTCCGCTCGACGATCCTGGCCGCCTCGCGCAACCGTCGGGTCGAGCGCCTCGTCACGACCGCGCCGATCTCGCGCACAGTCGTGCGCCGTTTCGTCGGGGGTGCCGATACCGCCTCGGCCGTTGCGGCAGCCGAAGCCCTGGTTGCCGACGGGCTCACGGTCACCCTCGACCACCTGGGCGAGGACACCACCGACCGTGAGCAGGCGCAGCGTGTCGTGGACGCCTATCTCGAACTGCTGGGCGCGCTTGAGCGCGCCGGGCTGACCGAGCGGTTGGGACCGCTGACGGCGCGTAGCGAGGTGAGCGTCAAGCTGAGCGCGATCGGGCAGGCGCTGGGCGAGGACGGCGAGAAGATCGCGCTCGAGCATGCGCGCCGGATCTGCGCCGAGGCACACCGGATCGGCGCCACCGTCACCCTCGACATGGAGGACCACACCACCACCGACTCCACGCTCGGGATCCTGGCTGACTTGCGCGCGGATTTCCCCGATACCGCGGCTGTCCTACAGGCCTACCTGCGCCGGACGGTGGGTGACTGCCACGACCTGGCCACCCCAGGTAGTCGGGTGCGGCTGTGCAAGGGCGCCTACCAGGAGCCGGCCGCCGCGGCGTACCAGAACCGCGAGGAGGTCAATCGTTCCTACGTGCGCTGCCTGAACGCCCTACTCGCCGGCGCCGGCTATCCGATGTTCGCCACGCATGACCCCCTCCTCATCGCGATCGGCGCCGAGCGCGCCAGGTTCCACGGCAAGCGGCTCGAGGAGTTCGAGTTCCAGTTGCTCTACGGCATCCGGCCCGACGAGCAGCGCCGCCTCGCTGCCGCCGGGCATGCGGTGCGCATCTACATCCCCTACGGTGCGCAGTGGTACGGCTACCTGATGCGCCGACTGGCCGAGCGGCCGGCCAACCTGACGTTTTTCGCCCGCTCCCTCGTTTCGAAAGGCTGACTGCGATGGACGGACTGGCGATCCTCGGTGGCGGCAAGATCGGCGAGGCACTGCTTTCGGGCCTACTGCGCGGTGAGCGCACGCCGGCAGACATCGTCGTCTCAGAGAAGCACTCCGATCGGGCGGCCTATCTAGGCGAAACCTACGGTGTGCAGACGCTCGACGTCGCCGGTGCGGTCGGTGCGGCAGGCACCGTGGTCCTGGCCGTCAAACCGCAGGACATCGACGCCCTGCTGGCCGAACTGCGTCCGGTGATCGCAACGCAGCACCTGGTGGTGTCGGTCGCGGCCGGCATCACCACCGCGCACATCGAGCGGCACCTCATCGACAACGTGCCGGTCGTGCGCTGCATGCCCAATACCCCGGCGCTGGTTGACCAGGCGATGACGGCCGTCTCGGGGGGCGCCCACGCCACCGAGGGGCATCTGGCCACCGCCGAATCGCTGCTGGCCGCGGTGGGGCGCGTGGTGCGGGTCCCCGAGTCCCAGCTCGACGCGGTCACCGCGCTGTCCGGATCCGGGCCGGCCTACTTCTTCTTCCTGGTCGAGGCGATGATCGACGCGGGCATCCTGCTCGGCCTGCCGCGCGCCCTGGCCGCCGAGTTGATCGTCCAGACAGCCATCGGGTCCGCGGTCATGCTGCGCGATTCGGGTGAACACCCCGTCCAGCTGCGCGAGGCGGTCACCAGCCCAGGCGGGACGACGATTGCGGCCATCCGAGAGCTCGAGGTGCATGGGGTCCGGGCCGCGCTGCTCGCGGCGATCGAGGCCGCATGTATTCGCAGCCGGGAACTCGGCGCCGGGAATGGACCCTGACAAATCTCAGCAAACGCTGACGTACCAGACAATATGGCAAGAACAGTGGGGGCCATCTCTCGCTCCCGCCCCACCTGTACCGCTAGTATCCTCCTCAGCACGTGCGTGTCCCGTTCGCCGGTGGGGAAGCCGACGCACCGACACGTGCCGAAGGTGTCGGTGAAGTATGAGCACGTCAACTAACCGCGGTGCCGGCGAGCCTGCGGATCCGGCTGGGGTTCACCCGCTCGATCCGGCGCTCGCCGACGTCAAGTTCTTGACGGTGGCCGAAGTGGCCGGCGTCATGCGCGTATCCAAGATGACGGTGTACCGGATGGTGCACAGCGCAGAGCTGCCTGCCGTGCGAGTGGGGCGCTCATTCCGGGTTCCGGAGAAGTCCGTCCACGAATACCTCCGAGCAGCCTTCATTGAGGCTGGTTGACGCCCCGCTGCCCGGAGCACCCTCGGCTGCGTGCCGAAGCGCCTGGAGCTACGCGCGGCGCGCGCCCGGCGGCGCCGGGTAGGGTTGCACCGACCCGGCGAGCCCGCCTGGGTGTTCACAGGTAGTCACCGACACGTGCACCGGTCCGTCCGGGTACCGATGAGGTTCGTATGGGTTCTGTCATCAAGAAGCGGCGCAAGCGGATGGCCAAGAAGAAGCACCGCAAGCTGTTGAAGAAGACGCGCGTTCAGCGTCGAAACAAGAAATAGGACCCTGACGCCAGGCCTGGAGACCGCGATCAGATCCACGCTGCACCGGCTGCTCGACCGGAGCCGATCCGTTCGGCGGTAGGCGGTGCACACAGCCTGGGGGTCGCTGGCACAGAGCGTGCTCGCGCTGCACTACTGCTATCTCGGCTACTTGGTAAGCGGCGGATACCTCGCTTGGCGCTGGCCGAAGTCCATCGTCGCGCACATCCTCGCGGCGGTGTGGGCGGTGCTCATCGTCGTGACGAAGGTGCCCTGCCCGCTGACCGCGCTGCAGAACAACCTTCGGGAGCGGGCCGACCAGCGACCGCTCGGCGCAAGCTTCATCGACACCTATGTCCGCGGCACGCTGTTCCCGGCCGATCGCATCGGGCTGGCACAGGCGCTCGTCGGGGTGGTCGTCCTCACGTCGTGGGCGGTGTTCGCCTACGCCGTACGGCCACCCGTGCAGCGAACCCGCCGCCCACGGCACTGAGTCCGAGCGCGGCGGGAATGCCGACCCGCGCTACCCGGCGCCCGGAGCGGAAGTCGCGGATCTCCCAGCCACGATCCTTGGCCTCGGCCCGCAGTGCAGAGTCAGGATTGACCGCGACTGCCCGCCCGACGAGGGAAAGCATCGGGATGTCGTTGATCGAGTCGGAGTACGCGGCGCACCGGGCCAGCTCCAGGCCCTCGCGGGCTGCGAGCGCGCGGATTGCGTCCGCCTTCGCCTCGCCGTGCAGAACCCTGCCGACGAGGCGACCGGTGTACACGCCGTCCTGCGCTTCGGACACGGTGCCGAGCGCGCCGGTGAGCGCGAGTCGGCGGGCGATGATCGTGGCCAGCTCGACGGGGGTCGCCGTCACCAGCCAGACCTGCTCGCCGGCGTCGAGGTGCTGCCTGGCCAGCGCGTGGGTCCCGGACCAGATCTTGTCGGCCATCTCCTCGTCGTAGATCTCCTCACCCAGCGCGACGATGTCAGCCACTCTCTTGCCGAGGACGAAGGCCAGCGCGGACTCCCGAGCGGTGTACATATCGCCATGTCGCTCACCGCGCACCCGCAACCGGGCCTGGCGCAAGCTGAAGCCCATGAGATCCCGCCACGAGAAGAAGTCGCGAGCGGCCATCCCCTTGGCGAAATGAAAGATCGAGGCGCCGACCATCATGGTGTTGTCGACGTCGAAGAATCCTGCGGCGCGAGACGGCAACACAGGCGTCGCGCCTCGAGTCAGGTCACCGCTGTCAACAGCCGGCTCTGCCACGCGGTCAGGGTATCGACGGCAGGTGTCGTGCGGTGTCCACCCTTACGGATCGAGGCAAATTCCCAGCATGCTCAGGGTGCAGCTCGGGCTCGCGGTGGAAGCGCTCGCGGTGGTGGGCGCCGGGCTGGTCGGCAGTGGAAGGGGCAGCGGCAGCGGCAGGCTGGGTAGCTGCACAGACAGCTTCGGAAGCTTGATCACCGTCGTGCCGGTAACCGGCGCCGGCGCCGGTGGCGGCGTGGAGTCGATCGGCGCCGCAGCGGTGGTCACGCTAGTGGCTTTGGCAGGCGCTTTCGGGAGGGTCGCCGGCCGGCTGGCGGTGGCGGGCGGCGCGGGCCGGGGCGCGGGCGGTGCGCTCGACTGTAGGGCCGGATCCCGGACGGCGGAGCACCCGGGGCACGGCACCGGCCCGAGACCGTCGGTGACCATCTTGTTCGGGCAGCGACACCCCAGAACGGCGCGCAGCGCCTCGGCCCGCGAGAAGGCGGCAGAGGTCAGCTGGGCTGAGGCCACGACGCGGTCACGCAGCGCGCCGTCGTCCAAGCGGGCAACAATGCTCCGCAGGCGGGCGAGCTGGTCCGGCGCCCACCCGGTAATGATCGACAGCGGGTCGGGGGAGCCGGTGCGCACCGCTTCGTCGCCAAGTAGTTGCGCGCCGTTGCGGACATCGGAGTCCGCCGAGTCGAGCGTGGTGGCGATGAGCGCCGCGGTGCGGGAATTGACGCCGGCCGCCGCGCTCGAGCCGGCAGCGTCCATCGCCGAGGAGCGCGAGAGCAGGGCCGAGACCTCATCGGCTCGAGTCTCGGCCAGGCTCAGGTACATGCGACCCTTTTCGACGCCGCCGTTGGCCAGGGACAGAGCAACGTTCTCGTTCGCCCGCTTCAGGGCATAGAGCGCGTCGCCGGGCAGCGCCCGCTTGCTGAGCAGGACCGCACCGCCGAGAAGGAGAGCAAAGACCACGACGACGGCGCTGACCACGGCCAGGGGCCGGGCGAAGGAGATCCGGGTGGTCCGTGCCGCCGCGCCGCGCACCTTGGTGCCGGGCCTCGCAGCCGGCCGCAATGGAGTTGCGATGGTCCCGGACGCTCGGGGTAGCTCGATCGCTGGGCCTTCCGCGACAAGCCGCGGAGCGACGGATACGAGCTGGGCCCGCAGTTCGGCACGGAAATGGGCGCGGGGCAGCGGTCCCGGATCGAGCGTGGCGAGTTGGGTGACGAGCGCACGAATCCGAGGATCGGCGGACCGTGCCGGATCCTCGTACCGGCGTAGCGATGCGCCCAGCATCGATACGCGGTGCTCGGCCATATCAGACATCCCCTACCCGGATAAGCACGCGGCCCACGGCCCGGGAACACCTGGTGTCCCCGCCGTCGTGACCCACTCGGACCAACGAGTTGGCGGCGGTTTCGTTACTCGATGCCCAACGAACGCTCATCGGAGGTCCTCGCCGACCATCTCGGCAAGCTTGCGCACTGCCCGGTGTTGCAGCGCCTTTATCGCACCGTCGTTCTTGCCCATCACCAACGCCGTCTCGCTGACCGAGAACCCCTGGATGAAGCGCAGCATCACGCAGTCGCGCTGTTCATCGCCGAGCTGCTTGACCGCGGACATCAGCCGTGCGGAAGTCAGTGATTCGATCACCTCTGCTTCGGGGCTCGGCGCCGCCGTGCGGTCCTCGATCGTGTCGGCCGTGGTGATCTCGAGGCGGTGCCGGGCGGATTTCAGGTGGTCGAGCACGATATTGCGGGCGATCGTTATGAACCACGCGCCGATGTCGCGCCCCTGGTACGTGATCGTGCTGATCCGCCGCAGTGCGCGCAGGAAGGTCTCGCTGGTGAAGTCCTCGGCCATGCCACGATCGTTGACGCGGTAGAAGACGAACCGGAAGACGATGTCGACGTAGCGGTCATAGAGCTGGCCGAATGCCTCGCCGTCTCCGCCCTGAGCGCGGATGACCAGCTGCCACGTCTCGGCGTGCTGCTCCTCGACAACGCCAGGTTCGGCCGGCTGCGGCGCGCCGGCAGCAACGCGTGCGGTCCTGGCTCGGGGGTGCCTGTGGCCGGCCCGCCCGGCCGGGGCGGTGACTCCGGTGGCCATCGCAGTGAGCCCCGGCCCTGTCAGGGGCAGCGCGAATGCCGGCCGCGTACCCATTGCGGCCAGCGCCTCGTTGATCAGCACAACCAGGGCGCGCAGCCCGAACCCGGAGCCGGAGCACTCCGCATACGGGTGAGCTGCACTTGGCATTGACTGAACCCTTCGGCGGCGGGGCGCGCACGCTTGTGAAGCCCGCGCTAAGTCTACCCGCCGGTAGTGTTCATGGAACCTCCCGCGACCACCCAATCTGTCACCGTGCGCCACAAGAAGCGGGGGAGCGCACCCGCGCAGGGCGGAAGGCAGTTCGATGGCTCAGGACAGACCGGTCGGTATCGCCCAGCTGGTCACAAACGGCGCCGCGCGCGACCCGTCGCGCACCGCGATGGTCGACGCGGATACCCGGCTGAGCTGGCGCGAACTCGATTCTGCTGTCGCCGGCGCCGCCCGCGCGCTGAGAGCGGCCGGCGCCGTTGCGGGCGATCGGGTCGCGCTCGAGCTCGGCACGGGCGTGCCGTTCGCGGTGCTCTACCTCGGTGCGCTGCGAGCCGGGCTCATCGCCGTGCCACTGAACCCCGCGTACACGGCCGCGGAGATCGACTACATCCTGCGCGATTCCGGGGCCGCGCTGTACCTCACGGCTGCGGCTGCCCGCGAGCTCCTCGCGGCGGCGCCCCATAGCGGGTCTCCGGCGGACCTGCCGGCCGAGCGGGGCGGCGGGGCGGTGTCGGTGCTGCTCTACACCTCGGGCACGAGCGGACGGCCCAAGGGAGCAATGCTCTCGGCGCAGGCCCTACTCGCCAACGTCGACCAGCTCGCGGCCGTCGAACCGCCCGTGCTGCGCGCCGACGACGTGCTGTTCGTCCCCCTGCCGCTGTGCCACGTCTTCGGACTGAACGCAGGGCTGGGGATGTCGCTGCGGGTCGGCGCGACGATCGTGCTCGCCGATCGCTTCGACGCCGCGGCCACGCTTGCGACGATGGCCGCTGAGCGAGTGAGCGTCGTGTTGGGCGTGCCGGGGCAGTACGCACAGTGGTTGCAGCAGCCCGGCGTCGGCGCAGGCTTCGCGTCGGTGCGGTTCGCAATGTCGGGATCGGCGACCCTGCCGTATGCGGTCGTCCAAGGATTCGCCCGCCTGGGGGTGGTCCTGCACGACGGCTACGGGCTCACCGAGGCTGCGCCGGTGGTCACCATGAACGCGATCGGCGCTGGCAGCGGGCCACCGAAGCCAGGCTCCATTGGCGTGGCACTGCCGGGCGTCGAGGTCGAGCTGCGCGACGCTGACGGCGAACCGACCGGACCCGAGGACCCCGGCAGGGTATTCGTCCGTGGCGCGAACCTCTTCTCGGGTTACTGGCCAGACGGCTCGGGCGGACCGGACGCCGACGGCTGGTTCGGCACCGGCGACATCGCGGTCACCGACGCGGACGGCGAACTGCATCTGGTCGGCCGCAGCGCAGAACTCGTCATCGTCAACGGCTTCAACGTCTATCCCGCCGAGGTCGAGGCGGTGCTAGCTGCACTCCCCGGGGTAGGTGAGGTCGCGGTCGTCGGGGTCGCCGACCAGCGCTCCGGGGAGGCCGTGCGCGCGTACGTCGTACCCGCGGGGCAGGCCGTGCTCGATCCCGACGAGCTTCTTGCCGCGGCGGCCCGCTCACTCGCCCACTTCAAGCTGCCGCGTGATATCGAGATCGTCTCCCAGCTGCCGCGCACGGCCACCGGAAAGATCATGAAATGGCAGCTTCGCGCGGCGGAGCGTGATGATGGCAGCAGCTGAACACCGCGTGACGCTGGTGACCCGGACCGGCTGCCACCTGTGCGTAGAGGCCGAAGTGCTGCTGCGTCGGCTCTCGAGCGAACTGGGCTTCGGCTACGAGGAACTAGACGTCGACGCCGAGCACGAGCGCCGCGCCGAGTACTCCGACCGGGTGCCGGTGATCCTGATCGACGGGAAGGAACACGGCTACTGGCGCGTCGAGGAAGTTCGACTGCGCCAGGCGCTGGCGCGCTGAATCCCGAGGCTTCAACGGTCCGGCCGCGCTCTGCGGGTTGTCGCGGCGGCTATAGCACGGCGAACGGGATTTGGGAAAAGATTCACGAGCGGCGTAGCTTGGGCTGAGTCCAGCCAGCTTCTACCACACCGGCCGGGCGCCGCCGAAAAGCCGGTCCGAGCGCCCTCCCGCGTCGTTCCCGCAGAGGGGTCCCATGTCCGCCGTGCCGCCCGTACCACCCGCGCGCAACGGTGCTCCGCGTGTCGTCGCAGCGATGGTGAGCGGGCGTCGCGGCTATGGTCGCGACCCGGTCGAAGAGCGGATCGCGCGGGCGCGGGCGGTGCCCGAGGCCACCGTCGCCCGATTGGCCACCTACTTGCGCGTGCTCGGCGGCCTGGGCGACGGGTCGATCAGCACTGTCTCGTCCGAGGAGCTGGCGCTCGCGGCCGGCGTGAACTCCGCCAAGCTGCGCAAGGACCTCTCTTTCCTCGGATCCTACGGGATCCGCGGCGTCGGCTACGACGTCACGACGCTCACCGAGGAGATCGCCCGCACGCTCGGCCTCACCGTGCACCGCTCCGTCGCTCTGATCGGGATCGGCAACCTCGGCCAGGCATTGGCCGGCTACGCGGGCTTTGCGACGCGCGGCTTTCGCATCGCCGCCCTCGTCGATGCCGATCCCGCGCGCATCGGTACGAAGCTCCGCGGTCTGATCGTGCAGGACATCGTTGACCTCGACCGGATCGTCGCCGAGCAGCAGATCGCGATCGCGGTGCTCGCAACCCCCGCTGCCGTCGCCCAGGAGGTGTGCGACCGGGTCGTCGCGGCTGGTGTCACGAGCGTCCTGAACTTCGCGCCCGTGGTGCTGACCGTGCCCGCACACGTCGACCTGCGCAAGGTCGATCTGGCCGCCGAGCTGCAGATTCTGTCCTTTCACGAGAACCGCAAGGCGGCGGCAGTGCTCACCGAGGCCGTGCCGCGATGAGTGTGCTGGTGGTGGGCCTGTCGCACCGCACGGCGCCGGTGTCCGTGCTCGAACGCGCTGCCGTGCCGATCGAGGATCTGCGCAAGCTCCTCGACGAACTGCATCGGGCCGAGACGATCAGCGAGGTGCTGCTCCTCTCGACGTGCAACCGCGTCGAGGTCTACGCCGACGTGGCCCGCTTCCACCCCGCCGTCGCCGAGATCACCATGGTGCTGGCCCGGCACGCGGGACTGGCGATGCCTGACCTGTCCGACCATCTCTACGTGCATTTTGCCGAGGCCGCCGCCGAGCACATGTTCTCGGTCGCGTCGGGCTTGGACTCGATGGTGGTGGGTGAGTCACAGATCCTGGGCCAGCTGCGGGCGTCCTACGTGCTGGGCACCGAGGTCGGTGCGGTGGGCAGCGTGCTTCACGACCTGGCACAGAGCGCGCTGCGGGTGGGCAAGAAGGTGCACACCGACACCGGAATCGCCCGGGCCGGCGCGTCGATCGTGTCGGTCGCGCTCGACCAGGCCACCAACGTCCTGGGCCCGCTCGGCGGGCGGCGGGCGGTTGTTGTCGGCGCGGGGTCGATGGGTGCTCTCGCGTGTACAACTCTGCGCCGGCGCGGGCTCACCGACATCGTCGTGGCGAACCGCTCCGCCGCCGCCGCCCAGCGGCTGGCCGGTTCCCTAGGAGGTCGGGCGGTGCCGCTGGCCGCACTGCCGGCCGAGATCGCCGCCGCCGACTTGCTGATCTCCTCCACCGGGGCGACCGGCCTCGTCGTCGAGTCCGACGCGGTCGGCTCACGTGCGTCGCGTCCCCTGGTCGTGCTCGACCTCGCGCTGCCCCGCGACGTCGACCCGATCATCGCAGAGCAACGCGGCATCACCTACGTCGACCTCGATGTGCTGCGCAGCAACGGTGCGATGGTGAGCGACGACGAGGTGCGCGCGGCAACCATGATCGTGGCCGGAGAGCTGCGCACCTACCTGGCCGAGCAGCAGCAGCTGGCCGTGGCGCCGACCGTCACGGCGTTGCGCGCCCGGGCCAACCAGGTGGTCGAGGGGGAACTGGCGCGCTTGCACGGCCGCTTGCCGGGTCTGGCCGACGACGTGCGCCGGGAGGTGTCCGATGCCGTGCGCCGCGCCGTCGAAAAGGTGCTCCACGCGCCCACCGTCCGGGTCAAGGAGCTCGCCTCGACGCCGGGCGGAGACCGGTACGCGGCCGCGCTGCGTGAGCTGTTCGACCTCGACCAGGCCGCCGTCGAAGCAGTCGCCGCCGTGAAGAAGAACCTCTCATGACCCTCACCGGCGTTCTTCGCGTAGGCACCCGGGGCAGCACGCTGGCCCGGACCCAGACCGCTCTGGTCGTGTCCGCGCTCGAGGCGCCGGCGGAAATCATCCACATCGCCACAGCGGGCGATCGCTCCAGCGAGGCGCTCACCCAGATCGGCGGCACGGGAGTTTTCGTGTCCGCGCTGCGAACCGCGCTGCTTGCCGGCCAGATCGATGTCGCAGTCCACTCGTACAAGGATCTGCCCACCGCGCCCGCCGAGGGCATCGTGATCGCTGCCGTGCCCCAGCGCGAGGATCCGCGCGACGCACTGATCGCCCGTGACGGTCTCAGCCTGGGGCAGCTGCCAGCGGGCGCGCGGGTCGGCACCGGTTCGCCGCGCCGGGCCGCGCAGCTCCGAGCGCTCGGACTCGGCCTGGAGATCGTGGGGCTGCGCGGCAACGTGGACACACGCCTGGGCAAGGTGGCCTCCGGCGACCTGGACGCGGTGGTGCTGGCCTATGCCGGTTTGCGGCGCCTGGGCCGCGGCGACGAGGCCACCGAGGTCCTCGACCCTATCCAGGTTCTGCCAGCGCCTGCACAGGGGGCGCTCGCGGTTGAGTGCAGGTCCCGCGACGATGACACGATCGCCGTGCTTGCCGCGCTCAACCACCCCGACACGGCGACCGCCGTATCCGCCGAGCGTGCGTTGCTCGTGGCGCTGGAAGCAGGATGCTCTGCCCCGGTCGGCGCGCTTGCCGAGGTGGTCGAGGGCGACGGTGCCGTACTCGAAGTTTTCCTTCGCGGATCAGTGACCGCCACCGACGGCAGCTCCGCCGTCCGGCTGTCGGCCACTGGCGCGACAACCGATGCCGACGGTGTCGGGCGGCGGCTAGCTGCCGACCTGCTCGCCGACGGTGCAGACCAGATGATGGGGAGCTCGAAATGACCCGAGCGCGCAAGGTCCTGGGCCGTGTCAGCTTTGTCGGTGCCGGTCCGGGGGACCCGGGCCTGCTGGCCGTACACGCCGTCAACGCGTTGCAGCGCGCCGAACTCGTCGTTGCCGATGCGGGGGTGCCGGCGTCGATCACGGCGTTGGCCACCGGCGAGGTGCGACTCGGCGAGATGACACCCGCCGAGACCGCGAAGGCGGTGCTCGCCGAGGCCCGTGCCGGACTGTCGGTCGTGCGACTGATCGCAGGTGACCCGCTTGCCGACGACGGTGCCGTCAAGGAGGTGCTCGCCGTCGCCAAGACAGTCGTGCCCTTCGACATCGTGCCTGGTGTGCCCGTCGGCGCCGGCACCGCGGCTTACGCCGGCGTGCCCGTCGGCTCGGTGCGTACCGAGGTCGATCTGCGAGTTCTGGACAACGCTGACTTCGAGGCGATCGCCCACGCACCGGGCACCTTGGTGGTGGCCGTGCCAGCGGCCGGGGTCGCCCTGCTCGGCGAGCAACTCGTGGCCAACGGCCTCAAGCCCGACACTCCGGTCACGGTGAGCTGCGGCGGCACGAGCACCGGCCAGCAGACTGTCCTCGGCACTCTCGGCGAGCTCGAGCTGACCGGCGTCGGGATGGCCGGCACGCTGGTCGTCACCGTCGGCAAGGCGGCTGCCCAACGCGACCGGCTGAGCTGGTGGGAGTCGCGTCCGCTCTACGGCTGGAAGGTGCTCGTTCCGCGGACCAAGGACCAGGCCGGCGCGATGAGCGACCGCCTGCGCTTCTACGGCTCGACACCCGTCGAGGTGCCGACCATCGCCGTCGAGCAGCCGCGCACGCCCACGCAGATGGAGCGTGCCCTGAAGGGCTTGGTCACCGGTCGCTACGAGTGGATCGTGTTCACCTCGACGAACGCGGTGCGCGCGGTGCGCGAGAAGTTCGAGGAGTACGGCCTGGACGCCCGCGCGTTCGCTGGTGTGAAGATTGCCTGTGTCGGCGAGGCGACCGCCGACGCGGTGCGCGCGTTCGGTATCCGGCCGGAGTTGGTGCCCTCCGGTGAGCAGTCCTCCGAGGGCCTGCTCGACGACTTCCCGCCCTACGACGACGTGCTGGACCCGATCGACCGGGTGCTGCTGCCGCGTGCCGACATCGCCACCGAGACGCTCGCTGCCGGGTTGCGGGAGCGCGGCTGGGAGATCGACGACGTGACGGCCTACCGCACGGTGCGCGCTGCCCCGCCGGCCGCCGAGATCCGCGACGCGATCAAGTCCGGGGGCTTCCAGGCGGTGTGCTTCACCTCGTCGTCCACGGTGCGCAACCTGGTCGGCATCGCCGGCAAGCCGCACGCCCGGACGGTGGTCGCCTGCATCGGCCCGCAGACCGCAGCGACGGCCCGCGAGTTCGGCCTGCGGGTGGATGTGGAGCCGGACTCGGCAACCGTGCCGGCCCTGGTCGACGCGCTCGCCGAATACGCCTCGGCTCGGACTGCCGAGGAGCGGGAGAAAGCTGCCGCGGCGGCGGCGAAGAAGGCAGCCCGACCGGGACGTCGCTCCGGGCGCTGACTGCGTGCCGATTGTGGTGCGTTGGCCGCTCAGGTGACGGTTGCCGAACCACAATCGAGCAGGATGGAGACTGTGATGCTGCCTGAGCTTCCTGGGTACCCCGTGTCGCGGTTGCGGCGGCTGCGGCGCACCCCGGCGCTGCGCCGTCTCGTCAGCGACGTCGGGGTACGCCCCGCCGACCTGGTGCTGCCGATGTTCGTGCGGGAGGGCAGCACCGACCCCGTCGCGGTGACCTCGATGCCCGGCCTCGTCCAGCACACCCAGGAGTCCCTTGTGAAGGCCGCAGTGACGGCCGTCGAGGCGGGCGTCGGCGGGCTGATGCTGTTCGGGATCACGGCGACGAAGGACGCCCACGGCTCCGGCGCAGACGACCCGGCCGGCGTCCTCAACGTGGCGCTGCGGAGGCTGCGCACCGAACTGGGCGACGACACGGTGCTGATGGGCGACCTGTGCCTGGACGAGTTCACCGACCACGGCCACTGTGGCGTGCTCAGCGGGGACGGCACTCGCGACGTCGACAACGACGCGACGCTCGCGCGCTACGCCACGATGGCGTGCGCGCAGGCCGCCGCGGGCGCGCACCTGCTCGGTACCAGCGGCATGATGGACGGCCAGGTCGGCGCCGTGCGCGCGGCGCTGGACGCCGCGGGCTACGTCGAGGTCGGCATCCTCGGCTACGCCCCGAAGTACGCCTCAGGGTTCTACGGTCCGTTCCGCGAGGCCGTGAACTCCTCGCTCGTGGGTGACCGCAACACCTACCAGCAGGATCACACGCGCACCGTTCGCGAAGCGCTGGCCGAGGTGGCGCTCGACGTCGCCGAGGGTGCCGACATCGTGATGGTCAAGCCGGCGCTGCCCTACCTCGACGTGCTGCGGGCGGTAGCCGACGCCTGCCCGGTTCCGGTGGCGGCCTACCAGGTCAGCGGCGAGTACGCGATGGTCGAGGCGGCTGCCGAACGCGGCTGGTTGGACCGCGAGCGGGTCATCCTGGAGACGCTCACCTCGATCAAGCGCGCCGGCGCCTCGATCATCCTCACCTATTGGGCGCTCGAAGCGGCGAACCTGACGCCGTGAGCGCCCCGGGCGACGGCGCTCAGCCGCCGGTGTACTACGAGCCGGCGCGCAGCTACGCCACTGTCTGGGCGCTCTTGGGCCTGCTCCTCGGCGGATTCGTCGCCGACCTCGCGCTTGGTGGCGGGTTTCTCCATGTCTGGGCCTGGCTGATTGCCATCGCGCTCGTCGTCGGCGTCAGTTCTCTCGCCACGCATGCCGCTAGGACGGTGCGCTCGATAACCGTCACCCCGACCGAGTTGCAGGTGGGCGAGCATGTGCTCGGGCGCGAGTCGATCGTCGGCTGCACTCACGAGGTCGATCCGCTGCTGCCCGTGCTCGGCCAGACCGTGCACGAAGGGTTGCCGCACGGGACGCCGGGGCTCACGCTGCACCTCCTCGGCGACGGTGTGGTGGTCGTGCCCACGCGCCGTCCGCACCTGCTTGCGCAGGCCCTGGACGTCTCCCTCGAGCCGGGCCAGAGCCGAGTCCGGGCCGCCGAGGTCCGGGCCGCCGAGCCCGACGACCTGGCGGTGCTGCCCGACATCGACCAGCGCGCGGAGGCGCTGTTCCGGGTATCCGGCCTCGAGCTGCCCGAGACGCCGTTTCCGGTGAGCGAGTTGGACGATGCGAAGGCGATCTTCGTAGCAGGCCGTCCCGCCGTCGGATTCGCGTGGGTCAACGAGCTCGACGGCCTCGCCCACCTAGCGGAACTGGCGGTGATCCCGGGTCGGATGCACGCCGGCCTCGGCACCGCCCTGCTGGCGGCGGCCTGCAACTGGGCGGCGGCCGACGGTTACCCGGCGATCACCCTGACCACGTTCGCCGGCCCGGCGTGGAACGCCCCGTTCTACGCGGCGCGCGGCTTCGCGACCGTCGACGACCTCTCGCCGGGGCTTGCTCGCCTGCGCGAGAGTGAGCGCGCTGCCGGCCTGGACGCTGTGGGTGCGCGGGTGGTCATGCGCCGGGAGCTGACCCGCGGCTCATGAGGGCATGACCGCTAGACACGGCTAGCGCGGCGCCATCCGAATCGCACCGTCCAGGCGGATCACCTCTCCGTTGAGCATGGGGTTGGTGATGATGTGCGCGACGAGCGCCGCGTACTCGTCGGGGTGGCCGAGGCGGTTCGGGTGGGGCACCTGCGCCCCGAGCGAGTCCTGCGCCTCCTGCGGCAGCCCGGCCAGCATCGGCGTCCGGAACAGGCCCGGCGCGATCGTCATGACCCGGATCAGCTTGTCGGCGAGGTCGCGGGCGATCGGCAGGGTCATGCCGACGATGCCGCCTTTGGACGCGGAATACGCCGCCTGCCCGATCTGGCCGTCAAAGGCGGCAGCGGAGGCGGTGTTGACGATGACGCCCCGCTCCCCGTCGACAGGTTCGGTGGCTGCGATGCGCTCAGCGGCCAGGCGGATCACGTTGAACGTGCCGATCAGGTTCACCTGCACCACCCTGGCGAACTGGTCCAGGGGCAGCACACCGTTGCGTCCGAGCACGCGTCCGGGCGTCCCGATGCCCGCGCAGTTGACCACGATCCGGAGCGGACCGCGGGCGGCAGCGGTGTCGAGGGCCGCCGTGACGTCGACCTCACTGGTGACGTCGCCGGCGGCGAAAGCCGCATGTGCGCCGAGGTCGCCGGCCGCCGCCAGTACCGGTGCCGTTGCCAGGTCGAGCAGTACGACGTGTGCGCCCGCGTCGACGAGCCTGCGGGCGGTGGCCAGGCCGAGCCCGGACGCGCCGCCGGTGACGACTGCGCCGCTTCCCGCGATGTGCATGCGCTGGTGCCCTTCCGTGGGAGTCGCGTCGATCCTGCCCTATGCCTGCTGGGACACTTCGGCTGTGTCTGACGCGCCCGTCTCGGCCGAGCTGTTCGCCCGCGCGCTGCGCGTGATACCCGGCGGGGTGAACTCGCCGGTGCGGGCGTTTCGCGCCGTCGGCGGCACCCCGCGTTTCATGGTCAGCGGCTCCGGTGCATATCTGACCGACGCCGACGGTCGCTCGTATGTCGATCTGGTGTCGTCGTGGGGGCCGATGATCCTGGGTCACGCGCATCCCGCGGTGGTGGCCGCTGTGGCGCGAGCGGCCCGGGCCGGGCTGTCGTTCGGGACACCGACGCTCGGGGAGATCGAACTGGCCGAGGAAATCATCGCGCGGGTGAACTGTGCTGGTGCAGCTCCCCTCGGGCAGGTTCGCCTGGTCAACTCCGGGACAGAGGCGACGATGTCGGCGATCCGGCTCGCCCGCGGCGCCACCGGGCGGCACCGGGTGGTCAAGTTCGCCGGCTGCTATCACGGCCACGTCGACGCTCTGCTCGCTGCTGCGGGCTCTGGCGTGGCCACGTTCGGACTGCCCGACACGCCAGGCGTCACGGGGGCACAGACCGCCGAGACGATCGTGCTGCCCTACAACGATCTGGCCGCGGTGCGGGCGTGTTTCGCCGAGTTCGGCAGCGACATTGCCTGCGTGATCACCGAGGCGGCGGCCGGCAACATGGGCGCGGTTGCACCGCTGCCCGGCTTCAACGCGGGACTGCGGGAGATCACGTCGGCCGGTGGCGCGCTGCTGGTGATGGACGAGGTGATGACCGGTTTCCGGGTCTCGGCCGCAGGATGGTACGGCCTGGACCCGGTCGAAGCCGATCTGTTCACGTTCGGCAAGGTGATGAGCGGCGGCTTGCCGGCGGCGGCGTTCGGCGGGCGGGCCGAGCTCATGGGACATCTGGCGCCAGCCGGTCCGGTGTACCAGGCCGGCACCTTGTCGGGCAATCCCGTCGCGGTGGCCGCCGGGCTCGCGTCGCTGCGGGCAGCGGACGCGTCGGTGTACGCGGCGCTCGACCGGCACGCAGCGACGATCGGCCAGCTCGCGTCCGACGCCCTCACCGCGGCGGGAGTTGCGCACCAGGTGCAGTTTGCCGGCAACCTCTTTTCGATCTTCTTCGCGGCGGCTCCGGTTGTCGATTTCGCCGGTGCGCAGGCCGCCGAGACGTTCCGCTACGCGCCGTTCTTCCACGCCATGCTCGACGCCGGCGTGTATCTCCCGCCCAGCCCGTACGAGGCATGGTTCGTCAACGCAGCTATGGACGCGGGCGCGCTGGATCGCATCGCAACAGCGCTACCGACTGCTGCGCGGGCGGCCGCGCGGGCCCAGCCCCATCCTGGAAGATCGGCCACATGAGGACCACGGTGCATCTGCTGCGCCACGGGGAGGTGTTCAACCCCGACCGCGTGCTGTACGGCAGGCTGCCCGGGTTCGGACTCAGCGACCTCGGCGTAGCGCAGGCGAAGCTGGCTGCGGAGTCACTGGCGCGTCGCGACGTGGGCTACGTCGTGTCCTCGCCCCTGGAGCGTGCACAACTCACTGCCGCGCCGTTGGCCGACGCGCTCGGCCTGGACGTCGCGATAGACGATCGGCTCATCGAAGCGGCCAACGAGCTCGAGGGCCGTCAGGTGGCCGGCGGTAAGGGGTTGTTCACCGACGTCGGGAACTGGAAGTACTTTCGCAACCCGTTCCGCCCGTCCTGGGGCGAGCCGTACGCGCAGATCGCGATCCGCGTGCTTGCCGCCGCCCGCGCGGCTCGCGACAGGGCGCTTGCCGCGGGGGCCGGCAAGCAGGCGGTGTGCGTCAGCCACCAGCTGCCGATCGTGATCGCCCGCCGCGCCGCCGAGGGCAGAAGGCTGTTCCACGACCCGCGGCATCGCCGGTGCGGCCTGGCGTCGGTAACGTCGCTCACCTTCGACGGGGACGATGTCGTGGCCATCGGCTACACCGAGCCGGCCGCGTCGTTGCCGGGTGGGCACGGCGCGGGCGCCTGACGAGGTGCGAGTGGCTCACAGGAAGCTGAGGCGGCTGCGCGCCAGGCTGGGCGGTGACGCACACTGGACCGCGATGAAGCTCCCACGATCCCTGGCTGGTGTGGCTCTTGCTGCGCTGGTGCTGGCCGGCTGCGCTGGCCGGGACGCAGTCCACCAGGGTGCAGGCGACACGTACAGCTTTGTGACGGGCACCGCTCTGGGACAGACCTACCCCGTCGCCGACCGCAGGAAGGCCGGCTCGTTCACCGGTACCTTGCTCAGCGGAAGAACCCTGACGCTGGAACAGAGCGCCGGCCGGGTCGTGGTCATCAACTTCTGGGCCACCTGGTGCGGCCCGTGCACGACCGAGACCCCGCAGTTCGACCTGGTCTATCGCGGGTACAAGGCCAAGGGCGTCGACTTCATCGGCATCGACACCAAGGACATCCGCAGCAAGGCCGAAGCGTTCGTCAGAGACAACAACATCAGCTACCCGATCGTCTTCGACGAGAAGAGTGAGACGGCGTTGCGGCTGGGCCGGATTCCCGCGCTGGCCTTCCCGTTTACGGTGATCGTCGACAAGCACGCCCGGGTCGCCGTCGTGTACCTGAACAAGCTCGCGGCCAAGGACCTCCAGCGATTGCTGGACAAGCTGCTCGCGGAGTCCTGATGCTCGCGGCCGGAGCCTTCGAGCACGCCGTCAACGACGGGCCGTTGCTGGTAGCCGCCGGGGTTGCGGCACTGGTCGGGCTCATCGGCTTCCTGTCGCCGTGCGTGCTGCCGCTGGTGCCCGGCTACCTGTCCTATGTCGCCGGGCTGTCCGGCTCGGCCCCCGACGCCAAGCACAGCCAGCGTCGCATGGTGTCCGGAGCCCTGCTGTTCGTCGTCGGCTTCACCGCGATCTTCGTTGCCGAGGGGGTGCTGTTCGGCAGTCTGGGCGCGGCCATCCGCGATCACGTAGTCACGATCGAGCGGGTGCTGGGCGTGCTCACGATCCTCATGGGCGTGATCTTTCTGGGCGGGATCGGCTTCCTGCAACGCGAGGTGCGCATCCACAAGCTCCCGCAGGCCGGCTTGGTCGGTGCGCCGTTGCTCGGCGCGGCGTTCGGGCTGGCCTGGGCGCCCTGCCTGACGCCCACCCTGGGTGCCGTGTACACGCTGGCCTTCCAGCAGGCGACAGCCGGCCGCGGCGCTTTCCTGATGTTGTGTTACTGCCTCGGCCTGAGCATCCCGTTCGTGCTCGTCGCGGTGGGCGTCGGCTGGGTGTCCGGAGCGCTGGGATTCGTGCGGCGCCACGCGCGGGTCGTCAGCCAGGTCGGTGGCGTCCTCCTGATCGTCTTCGGCTTGCTGCTGGTCACGGGTACGTGGAACCACTGGATGGACGAGCTGCGCAGCGCGGTAGGTCCGGGCGCCGGCATAGGCAGCGGATTGTGAGCGTTTCGGTCCGTGCCGCGCTACGACCCGTGCGCATGACCTGGCGCCGACTGACCAGCATGCGCACGGCGCTGATCCTGCTGTTCCTCCTGGCGGTCGCGGCCGTCCCGGGCTCGCTGCTGCCGCAGCGCCCGCTGAACCCGGAAAAGACGAGCAGCTATCTCGCCTCACACGGCGGCTGGGGCCGATTCCTGGACAGCATCGGCGCGTTCGACGTGTTCGGGTCGGCGTGGTTCGCCGCCATCTACCTGCTGTTGTTCATCTCGCTGGTCGGCTGCCTGATCCCGCGCATCCGGCTGCACGCCCGTGCGGTCGCCCGCAAGCCGTTGCCCGCGCCGCGCAATCTCGAGCGACTGCCCGAGTCGGGCAGGCTCGAGACGGCCCAGGCACCCACCGAGTACGCCGCCGCCGCGCGCCGTGCGCTCGGCCGCCGCTGGCGCATCGTCGAGCGCGACGAGCCCGGCGGCGCGTTGACGCTCTCGGCCGAGAAGGGCTACAGCCGCGAGACCGGCAACCTGGTCTTCCACGTCGCAGTGCTCGCCTCGCTGGTGCTGATCGCGATCGGCCGGCTGTACAGCTACCAGGGCTCACGCATCGTCGTCCAAGGCCCCGACCAGGGCTTCTGCAACACGGTGTCGCAGTACGACTCCTGGAAGCCCGGCCGCTTCGCCGCCGAAGGAAAGATCGCTCCGGGCCCGTTCTGCATCGATGAGATGACGAAGTTCACCGCCGACTACACGTCCGCCGGCGAGCCGTCGAAGTTCGCGGCCGACGTCACCTACCGCCGCGACATCGACGGAGTGGCCCAGCACGCCACGATCAAGGTGAACCATCCGCTGCGCCTGGGCGGCGATCGCATCTATCTGATCGGGCACGGCTTTGCGCCGCAGCTGACGATCCGGATGCCTGACGGGACGGTGCGGCACGACACCGCCGTGTTCATCCCGCGGGATGCCTCCACCCTGCTGTCCGAAGGCGCGTTCAAGGAGCAGGGTGGTCCCGGCAAGAACCAGGACGTCGGCATCCGCGGCTTCTTCGCGCCCACGCCGCAGCAGGGCGGTGACGGGGCGATCAGGTCGGTGTCGCCGCAGGTCGACAATCCGGTGCTCGGGATCTTCGTCTACCAGGGCGACCTGAACTACCGCGGCTTGCCGCAGTCGGTGTACTCGCTGGACATGTCCAAGATGACCGAGCTCGGCGCCGTGAACCTCGTCGTCGGGCAGACGCAGAAGTTCCGCAACGGTGTCTCGGTGACGTTCGACGGCTGGCTGCCGTGGGCCAGCATCCAGGTCAGCCACGACCCCAGTCAGGGCTATCTGCTCGGCGCCGCGGCGGCGATGGTCCTCGGCCTGCTCGGCTCGCTCGGGGTGCGCCGGCGACGGCTCTGGCTGCGGATCACCCCGTCTGCGCCGGTCGCCAGCGGATCGCCTACCGTGGTCGCAGTGGGCGGCCTCGCCCGCAGCGACTCGGGCAACTTCGCGACGGAGTTCGCGGGCCTGCTGGAACGGCTGCGCGGCGCGGCCACTCCGGCGCACGAGTTGATCGCCGCGGGAAGGGGATGACGGTGGCCGGCATAGACGGCTCCATGGCCCATCTGTCCGACTCGTTGTTTACGACGGCCATCGCGATCTACTCGGTCAGCATGGTCGGTTTCGTAGCCGAGTACTCCTTCGGCAAGCGGGGCCGGATCGCTGCCACCATGCCCGCTGGTGCGCCCGCGCGTGCCCTCGTCGGTGCGGGCGGACCACCGGTCGACGAGACACCGCCCGCATCCCTCGCGTCGAGTGAACGCGGCACGACCGCCGACCGGATCGGCCGGTTCGCTCTCGTCCTGACGGTCCTCGGCGTACTCGTGCACGCCGCCTCCGTCGCGGTGCGCGCCATCGCGGTCGACGCAGTGCCGTGGAGCAACATGTACGAGTTCGCGTCGGTGGCCGGACTCGTCGGCGTCATCTCGTTCGTGGCGTTGATGTGGCGGCTTCCGCAGATCCGGCACCTCGGCGGCTTCATTCTGCTGCCGGTCATCGTCACGATGTTCCTGGCCGGCACCGTGCTGTACTCGCAGGCTCAGCCATTGGTGCCTGCGCTGCAGTCCTACTGGCTGGCCATCCACGTGACGCTGGTGTCCGTGGCCGAAGGCGCCCTGATGACCAGCGCGGTGCTGACCGTGCTCTTCCTCGTGCGCCAGCGCTATGACCGGGTGTCGGAGCAGCCGGGAGCCACGGTGGGAGGACTCACCGCGTTCGGCGCAAAGCTGCCCGCCGCTGCCACCCTGGACAAGGCCGCATACCGGATCGTCGCGTTCTCCTTCCCGCTGTACACGGTGGCTGTCATCTGCGGTGCGATCTGGGCGGAGGCGGCCTGGGGACGCTACTGGGGCTGGGATCCCAAGGAGACGTGGGCGTTCATAGTCTGGGTCGTGTACGCCTGCTACCTGCACGCCCGGGCGACAGCCGGCTGGAAGGGTCGGGCGGCAGCCTGGGTCAACCTGACCGGCTTCTTCGCCATCACGTTCAACTTCCTCATCGTCAACATCGTGGTCTCGGGCCTGCACTCCTACGCCGGCCTGAACTGACGATTGTGGTTCGCTAGCCCCCGCCCGCGCGGCGTGCGAACCACAATCGACGGCGGGGATACTGATGATCGTGGCCTACGCCGACCTGCAAAGCCTGCTGAGCGCGCTCGAACGCGACGGTGACCTGGCCCGGGTGAAAGCACCCGTCGACCCGCACCTCGAGGTCACCGGCATCGTCGCGCGGGTGGTGCGCGAGCAGGGACCGGCCCTGTTGTTCGAGAACCCGACGCGCGGCGCGATGCCGCTCGCGATGAACGTGTTCGGCACCCATCGCCGCATGGCGAAAGCGTTGGGGGTCAATGACCTGGACGAGATCGGCTCACGCATAGCCGAGCTGCTGCGCCCGGAGCTGCCGCACGGTGTGGGCGGGCTACGCGACGCGCTGAGCAAGCTCGCGCAACTGCGCGCGGCACCGCCGCGGCATGTCAAGGTGGCGCCGTGCCAGGAGGTCGTCGTGCGCGGGGGCGACGTCGACCTGTCGATCCTGCCAGGCATCAAGTCCTGGCCCGATGACGGCGGCGTCTTCCTCAATCTCGGCCTGACGCACACCAAGCATCCGGAGACCGGCGCGCGCAATCTCGGCATGTACCGGCTGCAGTTGCAGGACGAGCGGACCGTCAGCCTGCACTGGCAGATCCACAAGGACTCCACCTCGCACGCGGCGATCGCCGAGCGGCGCGGCGAGCGGCTCCCGGTGGCGATCGCGTTCGGCTGCCCGCCGGCGGTGACGTATGCCGCCTCCGCGCCGCTGCCCGCCGAGATCGACGAGTACTTGTTCGCCGGCTTCTTGCAGCGCGAGCGCGTCGACATGATCGACTGCCTGTCGGTGCCGCTGCAGGTGCCGGCCGCGGCGCAGGTAGTGCTCGAGGGCTGGGTATCGCCAGGCGAGCGATTGCCGGAGGGGCCGTTCGGCGACCACACCGGCTTCTACACGCCGGTCGAGCCGTTCCCGTTCGTCCGGGTCGAGACGATGACGATGCGCACCGACCCGATCTTCCAGTCCATCATTGTGGGCCGCCCGCCGCAGGAGGACGGGCCGATGGGCAAGGCCACCGAGCGGATCTTCCTGCCGCTGATCCGGATGACGGTGCCGGAAATCGTCGACTACGACCTGCCCACGGCTGGCGTGTTTCACAACTGCTGCATCGTCGCGATCGACAAGCGCTTCCCGAAACACGCGCAGAAGGTCATGAACGCGATCTGGGGCGCAGGGCTGCTTTCGCTGTCCAAGCTGATTGTCGTGGTCGATGCCGATTGCGACGTGCATGACTACGCCGAGGTGGCCTGGCGGGCGTTCGGCAATGTCGACTACGCGCATGACGTGCTGCACACAGTCGGGCCGGTCGACCACCTCGACCACGCCGCGTACGAGCAGTTCTTCGGGGGCAAGCTCGGCGTCGACGCGACGCGCAAGCTGCCGACCGAGGGCTACCGTCGCGCCGGTGGCTGGCCCGCGGAGTGCGTGCTGGACGCCGAGACAGCGGCAAAGGTGAAGCGACGCTGGCGGGAGTACGGGATCGAGCGGCGGCGGTAGTGGCCGCTCCCGCGCTGGCCTACACCGCGCGCTGACTCAGGACCACCGGGTGCGGGGCCGGTCCACCTGCCGGCCGTCGACCTCGATGTCGACCCGTTCGTTGAAGAAGCACACCAGGCCGCGGATGTCGATCGCGTCCGGCAGGGGACTCAGGTAGGACCATGCGATGTCGGGCACCTCGCGATCGGGCAACTGCGCGGTGAAATAGGACGCGATTCCCTTGTACGCGCAGGCCGTCGTTGTTGCCGTTGGTCCGACCAGGCCCACCCGCACGTCTTCGGTGGGCAGGTAGTACCGCACTGGCATCGGCGTCTCGAAGAGCAGCTGCGGGCGCGAACTCTCGGCCAGCACGACGCCGTCGAGACTCACCTGCACGTGGCGCGAACTGCGCCGCACGTCGACGCGATGGAACGGATCGCGTGGGTGCCCGACGATCGCATCGTCCTCCTCCAGCCAGGTATCGAAGGCGTCGAAGTCGAGGATGGCGTAGCCGGCCAGATCGACGTCCAGGGGCAGGAAGGCCGCTGCGGGCAGGCTGGTCCCGAAGCCTGCGACGGTCATCTCGACGCCGGCGGTGGTGTGGCCCCGAAAGTTGCCGGGAGGCACGAAGTTCACGCCGCCGCCCACGTGCTGCGCGTCGGAGGTTGCTCGGATCCGGTCTTGGAGGCTGGGAGTGAGCTCGACACGCACGTCATCGACGGGGACGGCGTAGTAAGGGACCCCGCGGCCCGGTTCCCACACCAGCATCGATCGGCTGGTGTCGAGGGCGATCTCATCGCCGATTAGCGCACGGACCCGCTTAGGGGTGGGCTGGATGCGCAATTGCCCGAGCGCGTCCGTGAGCACGCTCATCAGCTGTGTTGCCATCCAGGTACCCTCCCCTCGCTGCCGACGGGCTGTCAAACCAGGCGTGAGCGAGTCGAGTGTTTGGCAGCTGGCACACTTCATGCGTGTCCGCCGCCCCGGTCGTCGCGTCGCCTGAACCGAACAAGGTCAAGGCGTTCCTGCGACTGGTGATGATCGAGCATTCGGTGTTCGCCCTGCCGTTCGCCTACATCTCGGCGCTCACGGCGATGTGGCTGCAGACACGCTCCGTGCACTGGCTGCAACTCGCCCTCATTACCGTGGCGATGGTCTCGGCGCGCACAGTGGCGATGTCGGCCAACCGCATCCTGGACCGCAACTTCGACGCCCTCAATCCCCGCACCGCACGACGTGAACTCGTCACCGGCGCTGTGTCGCTGCGCTCCGCGTGGGTCGGGACTGCCGTCGCGCTGGCGATCTTCCTGACCTCGGCGGCGCTGCTGTCGTGGCTCTGCCTGGCGCTCGCGCCGATCGCGGTCGTCCTGCTTGTCCTGTACTCCTACGGCAAGCGGTTCACCGACTTTCCGCAGGTCCTGCTGGCGCTCGCCCAGTTCGTCGCGCCGATCGGTGCCTGGGTCGCGGTGACCAATCACGTCTCCTGGCCGGCGATCGCGCTAGGTGTCGCCGTCGGCCTTTGGATCGCCGGCTTCGACCTCATCTACTCATGCCAGGACGCCGAGGTCGACCGCCGCATCGGCTCGCGTTCATTCCCGGCGCGCTTCGGCATCGGGGCGGCGCTGCGCGCCTCGACCCTCGTGCACGCCGCGACGTTGGCCGCCTTCGTCTGGTTCGGCGCGGCCGCCGGGCTGGGTTGGCTGTGGTGGGTGGGTGTCGCACTCACCGCGCTCGTGCTCGCTTACGAGCACGCAATCGTGCGCCCCGACGACCTGTCGCGCGTGAACCGGGCTTTCTTCACCGCGAACGGCGTCATCGGGATCGGGCTGTTCGCCGCTGCCCTCGCCGACCTGCTCATCCACGGCCTCACCCCATGACCCGCTTTGTCCCGCCAGAGCCCGCGCAGAGCGTCACATCACGTGCTGCGCCGGGGCAAAGCGGTCCGGGGGGGGACCGGGTGCCGTGGGTGGTCGGGGTCTCCGGTGCGTCGGGCACGCCCTACGCCCGGGCGGTGCTCACCGGGCTGCTCGACGCCGGCCACTGCATCGATCTGATCGTCTCCCGCGCGGCGCGGCTCACCCTGCTCGACGAGACGGGGTTGGCATTTCGCGACGCACACTGGCGCGATGACCTCGCCGCCTGGCTCGGACGCGATACCGACGGGGTCACCTACTGGCCCGCGGGCGATCTGGCCGCGGGGCCGGCCAGCGGGTCCTACCCCGCACAGGGCATGGTGGTCGTCCCGGCGTCAACCGCCGCGGTCGCCGGCATCGCTATCGGGCTGTCGAAGGATCTGCTCCAGCGCGCCGCCGATGTCACCCTCAAGGAGCGCCGGCCGCTCGTCGTCGTCCCACGCGAGGCTCCCTACACCCGCGCCACGCTGGCTCACATGCTCACCTTGCACGACGCCGGTGCGGTCGTCCTGCCCGCCAGCCCGGCCTTCTACAGCGCACCGCAGACGGTGACGCAACTAGTCGACTTCGTGGCCGCGAAAGTGCTCGACGCGATTGGGGTCGAACACGATCTGATCACCCGCTGGACCGGCCGGATCGGCGCTGCCCGCGAACTTGACTAGCGGCGCGCGGCTCGGGTCGACTGGGGTAGTGGACTCCGTCGACCGACGATTGCTGGATGCCCTGCGTGCCAACGCCCGCGCCACCTACGCCGAGCTCGCCCGCCTGGTCGGCCTGAGTGCGCCGGCCGTTCACGACCGGGTGGCCAAGCTCGAGGCAGCGGGCGTGATCACCGGCTATCACGCTGCGATTGCGGCGGAGTCCCTCGGCCATGCCATCAATGCCCTCATCGGCATCTTCATCACCGACCGCGCCGACAGTGACGACCTGGCCGAGGAGCTCGCCGCGCTGGCTTCGGTCGAGCACTGCTGGTTCGTCGCCGGCGAAGAGACGTTCGTCGTCAAGGTCCGGGTGCCTGACGTCGCCAGCCTGGAGCAAGCGATCCGCACCCTGAACGCGATCAAGGGCGTCGCCCGCACCCGCACCACCGTCGTGCTCTCGACGAAGTTCGAGGACCGGGTGCAGCCCGTGGACCTGTCCGGCAGTTAGCGCTGCGAAGCCAGCCAGTCGGTCACCCGCGCCGGGGTGACGTCGCCGCCGATGAGGTCGGCGGCAGCGTGGCCGAGAGCTGCGGCGCAGAGCACCCGATCGGCCACCGCCATCGGGTCCCCCCACGGCAGGTACGGCTTGGTGATCATCAACCCGGCGATGCCGTGCGCCGCAGCCCACAGTTCGAGGGTCACCGGTAGCGAGTCACCGGCAGCGAAGATGCCGGCATCCATGCATTGCTTGACGGTGTCGTTGAAATGCTCGAACGCCGACGTGGCGAGTACCTCGTCGACGTTCGGGCGCGGGCAGGGATCCATTGCCGCGATGCGGTAGTGCTCCGGATGGCTGATCGCGAACGTCACATACGCCATCCCGAACGCGCGCAGCCGTTCCATCGGCATGCTCAGCCCGTCAGCGGCGGCCAGCATGGCAGCGTCCAACTCGCTGAACACGTCGACGACGACCGCGCTGAGCAGGTCGTCCTTGTCGGCGAAGTGCAGATAGATCGAGGGCGCGGTGACGCCGACCGCGTCGGCAACCGCGCGGATCGACATAGCGTCGGCACTTGCCGACTTGGCCAGCAACGCCTTCGCAGCAGCGACGATCTCGTCCCGGAGATCCTCGCCGGACCCCCGCGAGGCCCGACGCCGTCTCGGTGCGGCGATGCGGGTCATCCGACTCCTACCGGTTCGCGCAGCGGTGCGGCCTCGATCTCGGCGGGGGCATCGGAGAGGCCGAAGCGGGCGTGTAGGCGCGCCAGGGGGCGCGGCGCCCACCAGTTCCACCGCCCGGCAAGCCGCATGAAGGCGGGCACCAGGATTCCTCGCACGATTGTCGCGTCCATCAGTACCGCGAGGGTAAGCCCCGCCCCGAACAGCATCATGAACGACACCCTCGAACCGGCTATGGCAGCGAACACGATCGACATCAGCAGCGCGGCAGCGGTGACGATCCGGCCGGTGCGGCCCAGACCCAAGGCAACCGCGTGGACGTTGTCGGCGGGGGTCTGCGGTGATTCCAGCCAAGCCTCGCGGATCCGGGACAGCAGGAAGACCTCGTAGTCCATCGACAGGCCGAACGCGAGGCAGAACATCAGCGGGGGCATCGTCGGAACGAGGGAGCCGGTGGTGGTCAGGTCGGGGAAGAGCGAGCCTAGGTGGCCCTCCTGGAAGATCCACACCATCGCCCCGAACGTCGCAGACAGTGACAGCGTGTTCAGCACGAGCGCCTTGATGGGCAACAGGATGCTGCCGGTGAACAGGAACAACACGACGAACGTGGCGAGCGCGATCAGCACCAGCGCATAGGGCAACGCGGCACCGAGTGCGGCCAGACTGTCGTTGTTGATCGCGGTTTGCCCGGTGAACTGGACCTCCCACGGCGCGGGCACGTCGCGCACCGCGGCCAGCGTCTGCTTGGCGGAATCGCCCTGGGGGTCGGTGTCGGTGTGCACGCTGAGATATGCCGCGTGGCCCGCGATCATCGATGGCCCGCTTGCCGGCGACACCGCACGCCCACCCGCGAAGGTGCCTGCCGCCGAACTCACCGACGTCACTCGCGGGACGCCCGAGAGCGCCGCAGCATAGGCGCCGATCCCGCCCGGAGCCCTGGAGATGTCCCCGGCCACCACGCTGATCGTCGATGACGCGTTGGATGAGAACTGGCTGCGCAGGCTGTCGCCGACCTGGCGGGCCTGCGCCGACTTCGGCAGCACCCGATCGCCGGGATAGCCGAAGTTGGCGTGCAGGAACGGCAGGCCGAGCGCGACGAGCACGGCGGTCACGACCAGCGCAGTTGGCAGCGCGCGGCGCATCACGACCGTCGCGAACCGGTACCAGAACCCCTCCTCGACGGTTTTCGGGACCGGCGCGGGCCGGCGCAGTACGCGTCGCACCAAGACCCGCAGGTCGAGCGCGTTGACGCGCGGACCGAGGACGGTCAGTAGGGCCGGCAGCAGGATGAGTGCGGCCAACGTGGCCAGCACGACCACCGCGATGCCTGCGTAGGCGAACGACCGCAGGAAGTACACCGGGAACACGAGCAATGCGGCGAGGGCCAGGCCGACGGTGAGCGCCGAGAACAGCACGGTGCGCCCGGCAGTTTGCATGGTGCGGCGCACGGCGGTGTCTGGCGCCGAGCCGTTGTGCAGCTCCTCGCGGTAGCGGCTGACTACGAACAGGCTGTAGTCGATGGCGAGCGCGAGGCCCAGCGCCGTGGTCATGTTCAGCGCGTAGATCGAGACGTCGGTGGCGATCGACAGGCCGCGCAGGATGGCCATCGTCCCGATGATCGACGTGATGCCTATTGCCAGCGGCAGCAGCGCGGCGACGAAGCTGCCGAAGACCCAGGTCAGCGCGATGACCGTCAGCGGAATGGCGATCGCCTCGGAGAGCTTGAGGTCGGCAGCGATGTCGTCATTGACCTGGGTGTACACGCTCATGATCCCGCCGGCCTTGACGGTGACGCCCTGGTGGCTGCCCACGAGGGGGTGGCTCATCTCGGCGGCCCGCTTGGGGGCCGCGCTGTCGTCCCCGGCTACCCGCGCGACGACCAGGGCTGACCTGCCGTCGCGGCTGCGCAGGTCGCTGGCTTGCGCCGGCGGCACCGTCCAGTACGAGGTGACCTGGCTGGCGTACTTCTCGTGCGCCAGCGCGCGCACGATCGACAAGCCCTGCGCGCGTGCGACGGCGCTGTCTGCGCCGGCGGGGGAGGTCAGCTCCAGGATGAGGTTGGTGTCGCCGGCGTTGAACCTCGTCTCGAGGAGATGGTCGGCCTTGCTCGACGCGGCGTGCGGGTCGCGGAACCCGCCGGCCGACAGGTGCGACGCGACCGGCCCACCGAAAATCGCCCCGAGGACGAGCAGGAACCCCGCGGTGAACAGGACGCGGCGCGGAGCCCGGATGGCGAGGTTGGCGAGGCGGATGAGCATGGCGTTCTCCTACTGACCGAACTGACTTAGGCACGCTAAGTTAGCGGTGGTAACTTAACGTTGTCAAGTGAGACCGGCGGGGGATTCCGCGCGCTGCCCGAGCCCGTACCCTGGCGGCATGGCATTGACCGAGTCCCGCGCGGCGGAGCTGGCCGAGAAGGTCCTCGCTCATGATCGGCTCACCCGCGCCGACGGTGAGGATCTCTACGCCAGCGACGACCTGGCCTGGCTGGGCGCCCTCGCGCACGGCGTGCGCACCGAGAAGAACGGCACCTCGACGTTTTTCAACGTCAACCGCCACCTCAACCTCACCAACGTCTGCACCGCCTCGTGCGCTTACTGCAGCTTCGAGCGCAAGCCCGGTCAGAAGGACGCCTACACGATGCGCGTCGAGGAGGCCGTCGAGAAGGCCCTGGCCATGAAGGACGACGGGCTCACCGAACTGCACATCGTCAACGGCCTGCACCCCACGCTGCCATGGAAGTACTACCCGCGGGTGCTGCGCGAGCTCAAGGCCGCGCTGCCCGACGTGGCGCTCAAGTGCTTCACCGCTACCGAGGTGCACTACTTCGAGTCGATCTCCGGCCTGCCCGCCGACGAGATCCTCGACGAGCTGATCGACGCCGGCCTGGAATCGCTCACCGGGGGCGGCGCGGAGATCTTCGACTGGGAGGTGCGCAAGCAGATCGTCGACCACAACACGCATTGGGAAGACTGGTCCCGGATCCATCGCCTAGCGCACAGCAAGGGGCTGCGCACGCCGGCGACGATGCTGTACGGCCACATCGAAGAGCCGCGACACCGCGTCGATCACGTCATGCGGCTGCGCGAGCTGCAAGACGAGACCGGCGGCTTTGTGGTCTTCATCCCGCTGCGGTTCCACAACGACAACAACCGCCTGTCGCACCTGCCCATGGCCCAGCCCGCGGACGTGCTCAAGACCTTCGCGGTCAGCCGACTCATGCTGGACAACTTCGACCACGTCAAGGTTTTCTGGGTGATGCACGGCCTGTCCACGTCGCAGCTTGCACTCAACTTCGGCGCCGACGACATGGACGGTTCGGTAGTCGAGTACAAGATCACGCACGACGCCGACGGCTACGGCACCCCCGACAAGCTCACCCGCGACGACCTGCTCACCCTGATCCGCGACGCCGGCTTCACCCCCCGTGAGCGCAACACCCGCTACGAGGTCATCCGGGAATACGACGGCCCGGTGCCGCTGGTCGAGCGGCGCGCCGAGCCGCAGGCCGTCTGGGCATGACCGAGCCGCAGCCACCCAAGCAGCTGACTTTCAGCGGCTGGATGGGGTCGATGTGGCTCTACACGACCCTGCGCTTCGGGCTTTTCCTCGCCCTGTGGGGATTGCTTGCCCTTGCCGGCCTGCACGGCTTCTTCGGTGCGCTGGTAGCGGTGGCACTGTCGGTGCCACTGGCCTTCGTGCTGCTGGCCGTCCCGCGGGCACGCTTTGCCGCCAACATCGAGCAGCGCATCAATGCGCACCGCGAGGCCCGCGCGGAGCTGGACGAGAAGCTCGCCGGAGAGGACGACTCGGTCTGACAATCGTTGCGATGCCTGGGCACGCGAGGGTGCTGGACATTGTCATCGCGCAATGAACGCAATGCCTGCGAGCGGTGATGTTCATCCCAACGCCGACTGCTCGGCGAGGTGCTTGAGATTGAGCAGTTGGCGGCGAGCCATGACGAGGTCGCCCACCGAGAGCAGCGGCGCCAACCAGCGACCCTTGGCCATGACGATCTTCATGACCAGCCGGGTGGCGTCGCCTTTCGGCACGAGCACATAGGACATGACCGCCCCCGCGATCCGACCGGTGAGCTGCTCGGTCGGCGAGACGGACAAGATGCGCCCGATCGGGCGAGTTGCGGCGGTGGTGAAATGCTGCCCGGCAGCAGCTTGCGGCAACGGGCATAGCTGCTGCGGCGACCGGCGCCCGAGGTTGTCGATCCAGTCATAGGAGTACGGCGCGAGCCTGATCTGCGCCACCCATGGCCATAAAGCGCCTGGCGTGGCGCGCACGGTCACGCCGCGCCACGCCTGCAGGACTGGCACCGCAACGATGTCGTCGCACGGGTAGTGGGCGGCGACTTCGTCGTCGGTCACACCCCATCGGTCGCCGATCACCACGCGCCTCCACACTTGGGCGATTCGGTCACCCTAGGCGACTGCTTCGATGCTCGCGGCGGGTGACCCGCTGCGTGAGCTCAGCCCACAGTGAGGTCCGCGAGCACCGGCCAGTGATCGCTGGGCAGCCGTCCCCGTGGACGGCTGTGGCTGATCCACGCTGCGCGGACCTGGACATCGCGACCGACAAGGACATAGTCGATCCGGGTGCGGTCGGTGGCGCCGGAGAAGGCGTGTTCGGTGCCGCCGCTTTCCGGCCCCAGCGCGTCGATGTATCCGGCTTCGGCCAGCAGGCGCAGCGGCCGCGAGCCCGGCTGGTCGTTGAGATCGCCCAGAACGACCCACGCGCGGTCCGGTTCCTGGCCCAGCCAGTCGGCGATCAACGCGGCGCTGCGTTCTCGCGCCATCGTGCCCACGTGATCGAGATGGGTGTTCGCCACCCCGAGGCGGTCGCGCCATGGCGCAACCGGACCAGGGTGACCACTCGCGCGAGCCCGGCGTCCCAACCCCGGGAACCCGGGCGGGTCGGAGTCGGGGAGAGCCACCGCGTCTCGCTGGACTCCACCGTCCAATCGCCGGGCGCGACCAGGACGCTCGCGTGCTCGCCTCCCCCGTACTGATCCCGGCCGGCACCGGCGATCCTCGCGTCGGGGAAGGCGTGGTACAGGTCAGCCAGTTGGTCCGGACGTACCTCCTGCAGGCCGACGATGTCGGCCGCGAGCTCACCGATCGCGGCGAGGCAGATGTCGCGGCGGCGGTGCCAGCCGTTATCCCCGTCGCGTGCGCGCGAGTTACGGATGTTGAAGGACGCCACCCGCAGCTGGTCGGCCAAGACTCTCCTCACCACCTGAGAAAGATCACGAACGTGGGCCAGCCGACCGCACGCCGACACCAACGGTTGGTCAAAGGCAATCAGCTGACCG
>JBHEMN010000071.1:0-4077 GCA_046262575.1 Jatrophihabitantaceae bacterium | reverse complement strand
GCCCGGTGCCACCCGCGGGTGCCGATGATCGGGATGGGGTATCACGGCACGGTCACCCCGCCGGTGATCCGCCGCTCGCTGCTGGAGAACCCGGCCTGGTACACCGCCTACACGCCCTACCAGCCTGAGATCAGCCAAGGGCGGCTCGAGGCGCTGATCAACTTCCAGACCATGGTGGCCGACCTGACCGGCCTTGCGGTCGCCGGCGCATCGATGCTCGACGAGGCCAGCGCAGCGGCAGAGGCGATGGCGTTGGCCCACCGAGCCTCCGGCGCGGGCCGCCGGGGAGCAAGCACGTTCGTAGTCGACACCGAAGTGCTGCCGCAGACCCTGGAAGTGGTGCGTACCCGTGCCCTCCCACTGGGGATGCGAGTGGTCGTACAGGATCTGGCCGACCCGTTGCCCGACGGCGAGGTGTTCGGCGTCCTCGCGCAGTACCCCGGCCGCTCCGGGATCGTTCGCGACCTGAGCCCCTTCGTCGAGAAGGCGCACGCCGCGGATGCGCTCGCCATCGTTGCCGCCGACGTGCTCGCCCTCACCCTTATCACCCCACCCGGAGAGTTCGGTGCCGACATCGCGGTCGGCTCGACCCAGCGTTTCGGAGTGCCGCTCGGCTTCGGTGGTCCGCACGCGGGCTACCTGTCCGTGCGCTCCGGCCTCGAGCGGCATCTGCCGGGCCGCCTCGTCGGGGTCTCGGTCGACGCCGATGGCGCACCCGCCTACCGCCTCGCGCTGCAGACCCGCGAGCAGCACATTCGTCGCGAGAGGGCGACCAGCAACATCTGCACCGCGCAGGTCCTGCTCGCGGTCATGGCGGGTATGTACGCCGTCTATCACGGCCCGGAGGGGCTGCGTGCGATCGCCCAGCGTGCGCACCGGTATGCGGCCCTGCTCGCTGCCGGCCTGCGCGAGGGTGGCGTCTCGGTTGCCGATACCCCGTTCTTCGACACGATCACCGTTTCGGTCGTGGGGCGCGCTCTCGAGGTTGTCACGGCTGCTCGCGCGGCGGGCGTGAACCTGCGACTAGTCGATGCCGATACGGTCGGCATCTCCTGCGACGAGACCACCCGCCGTGAGCACGTCCTCGCGATATGGACGGCGTTCGGCACGGGACTCGACGCCAACGACGTCGAGCGGCTCGACGGCGCGGTCGAGCTGCCCCACGCCCTCGCGCGCACGACCGATTTCCTGACACATCCCGTCTTCTCGGCACACCATTCCGAGACGTCGATGCTGCGTTACCTGCGGCGCCTGGCCGACCGTGATTACGCCCTGGACCGCGGCATGATTCCGCTGGGGTCATGCACGATGAAGCTGAACGCCACGACCGAGATGGAGCCCTTGTCCAACCCCGGGTTCGCGGACTTGCACCCGTTCGCGCCGAACGGTCAGTTCGACGGCTATTTGCAGCTGTTCGAGGACCTGCAGAACTGGCTGGCCGAGATCACCGGCTACGACGCGATCTCGCTGCAACCCAACGCCGGCTCGCAGGGCGAATTCGCAGGCCTGCTCGCCATCCGCGACTTCCACCTGGCCAATGACAACGGGCACCGTGAGATCTGCCTGATCCCAGCCAGCGCGCACGGCACGAACGCGGCCAGCGCCGTGATGGCAGGCATGCGCGTGATTGTGGTCAAGACCAGTGGTGACCAGGGCGAGATAGACCTCGACGATTTGCGAACCAAGATCACCGAGCATGCTGAGATGTTGGCCGCCCTGATGGTCACGTACCCGTCCACCCATGGGGTCTTCGAGGAGCACATCGGCGAGGTGTGTGCCCTCGTCCACGACGCCGGCGGCCAGGTCTACGTCGACGGGGCGAATCTCAACGCCATGGTGGGGCTTGCCCGTCCGGGAAAGTTCGGCGCCGATGTGTCGCATCCGAACCTGCACAAGACATTCTGCATCCCCCACGGTGGTGGCGGCCCCGGCGTCGGGCCGATCGGGGTGCGCGCGCACCTCGCGCCGTACCTGCCCAACCATCCGCTGCAACCTGCGGCCGGGCCGGTCACCGGCTCTGGAGCGGTCGCGGCCGCGCCGTGGGGCTCGGCCTCGATCCTGCCGATCACCTGGGCCTATATCCGGATGATGGGTGCGCAGGGTCTCACCGCCGCCACCGGCGCCGCCATCCTGTCGGCGAACTATGTGGCCAAGCGCCTGGGGGAGCACTATCCGGTGCTCTACGCCGGCGCGAACGGTTTGGTCGCCCACGAGTGCATCCTCGACCTGCGTGCGATCACCCGGGAAACAGGTGTCACCGTCGATGACGTCGCGAAACGACTCATCGACTACGGCTTCCACGCGCCGACGATGTCGTTTCCGGTCGCGGGGACGCTGATGGTCGAGCCGACCGAGTCCGAGGACCTGCCCGAACTGGACCGATTCATCGCAGCCATGATCGCGATCAAGGATGAGATCGATCGAGTGACCGGAGACTGGCCGAAGCAGGACAACCCGCTCGCGAACGCCCCGCACACCGCGGCCTGCCTCGCGGGCGATTGGTCGCACCCGTACTCCCGCCAACAGGCCGTTTTCCCCGCTGGCGTCGACCCGTCCACGAAGTACTGGCCTCCGGTACGCCGCATCGACGGAGCATTCGGTGACCGCAATCTGGTCTGCTCGTGTCCTCCGGTGGCCGAATACGCACAGCTCGCAGTTGGGAATGATTACCGGTAGGTTGCGGCTGTGGCTGGTCCTAGGCAGCGTGCTACTCGACAGGGCGCAGCCGTGCGCGTGGCCCTGCGCAGCACCGGTGGCTTCCGCAGTGCGCAGGACGTGTACGCGACCCTGCGCAAGCAGGGCGAGTCCGTCGGGCTGTCGACCATCTACCGGCACCTGCAATCCTTCGCCGACGCCGGGCTCGTCGACGTCATCCACGCCCCTGGGGGAGAGACGACCTACCGGTACTGCGGCGACCCTGGCCTCGGGCACCACCACCATCTGGTCTGCCGTTCCTGCGGCCGCGCCGAGGAGATCGAAGGCCGCGCGATCGAGCGCTGGGCCGATACGGTCGCCGAGAAGTACCGCTACACCGACGTCGACCACACTGTCGAGCTATTCGGCCGGTGCGCGGGCTGTTCCCCCTAGCCGAAGGACTACCGCTTGTCGCGCTGACCGGCCGCCATGTCATCGGCGATGCGCCCGGCCGGTAGCCGCCGCGTGATCGTCGCGGCGACGCCGGGTGCCACCGCCGCGAGTAAGGCGCTCGCATGCATCTCCGGCGGTGCGACGACGATTTCGGCCTTGTTCGCCTCGATCGTCTTGACCACGGCGGATGCGACATCCTCCGGCGTGCTGGTGCGGACTCCTTTGGGCAGGACGGTGCCGCTGTCGGCAAACATTCCCGCGTCGCTGATGAAGCCCGGCAGGACGACAGAGATCCCGACCCCGGTTCCGTGTAGGTCTTGTCGGGCGCCGTGGGCGAAGCCGCGCAGCCCGAACTTCGTCGCGCTGTAGATCGACGAACCGGAGGTCGCCGCAATCCCGGCCAGCGAGCTGATGAAGGTGAAGTGTCCGCGTCCGCGTTGCACCATGGCGGGGGACAGGGCGCGGCACAGCGCGATCGGTGCCCGCAGATTTACCTCGAGGCAGCGGTCGATCTCGTCCTGGTCGAGGTCGAGCAGCGGGCCTGATCCTGGCAGCCCCGCGTTGGCGACGACGATGTCGACGTCGCCCGACGCTGCGATCAGCGCGGCGAGGGCCGACCGATCGCTGAGATCGCTGGCGTGCACCTCGGCGCCGGTTTGCGAAGCCAGCTCGTCGAGAATATCCATCCGGCGCCCGGTGAGCACCAGGCGAGCTCCCGCGTCGCTGAGCGCGCGAGCGATCGAGCGCCCGATGCCGCCGCTCGCTCCGGTGAGTAGGACGGTCGAACCCTGGATCTGCATGCGCCCAGCGTAGGGGCAGGCAGCGCGCGAGACTCACGGTGGGTGAGACGAGCAACGAGCCTGCTTGCTGAAGAAGTGAAGTCATGATTCACTTCTTTGATGCCCTACCGCCGGACGCCTGGCATCCAGGCTCGTCTGGACGCGCAGCGGGGGATGATCGTGGGGGCGGCAGGGGCGTTGCTCGCCGAGC
>JBHEMN010000070.1:0-4712 GCA_046262575.1 Jatrophihabitantaceae bacterium | reverse complement strand
CCCTCGAGGAGGGCCGGATCGTGCTGGTCGCCGGGTTCCAGGGAGTCAGTCAGGACACCCGCGACGTCACCACGCTGGGCCGCGGCGGCTCGGACACCACCGCGGTCGCGTTGGCCGCTGCGCTCGATGCCTCGGTGTGCGAGATCTACACCGACGTCGACGGCGTCTACACCGCCGACCCGCGCATCGTCCCCAACGCCCGCCGGCTGGCCAGGGTCAGCTACGAGGAGATGCTCGAACTGGCCGCCAGTGGGGCGAAGATCCTGCACCTGCGCAGCGTCGAGTACGGCCGCCGCTACGGCGTGCCCATCCACGTCCGCTCGTCGTTCTCGAACAACCCCGGCACCATCGTCGCCGGAAACATGGAGGAACTTGCCGTGGAAGACGCGATCATCAGTGGCGTTGCGCACGACCGCAGCGAGGTCAAGGTCACCGTCGTCGGCGTGCCCGACAAGCCGGGCGAGGCAGCGGCAATCTTCAGCGAGCTCGCCGCCGCCGAGCTCAACATCGACATGATCGTGCAGAACATCTCGACGGGCGGCACCGGGCGCACCGACGTGTCGTTCACGCTGCCGGCCTCCGACGGCGCCACCGCGCTGGCCGCGTTGAACAAGGTTCGCGCGAAGGTGGGTTTCGAGGATCTGCTCTACGACGACCACGTGGGCAAGCTGTCGCTGGTCGGCGCGGGCATGCGTTCGCACCCCGGGGTCTCGGCGAAGTTCTTCACTGCCCTGGCCGACGCGGGGGTGAACGTCGAGATGATCTCGACCTCTGAGATCCGCATCTCAGTCGTGTGCCGCGACACCGAGCTCGACGTCGCGGTGCGCGCCGTGCACGACGCCTTCGACCTGGGCACCACCGAGGATCGGGCCGTCGTCTACGGAGGAACCGGCCGATGAGGGTGGGAATCGTCGGGGCTACCGGGCAGGTCGGCACCGTCATGCGACAGATCCTGGCCGAGCGTTCGTTCCCGTTGAGCGAGATCCGGTTCTTCGCATCGGCCCGCTCGGCCGGCACCACGCTGCCGTGGGAGGGGGTCGACGTCCGGGTCGAGGACGCGGCCACTGCCGACCCGTCCGGTCTGGACATCGCGCTGTTCTCCGCGGGCGGCGCTACGTCGCGAGAGCTGGCGCCGCGCTTCGCCGCGGCCGGTGCGATGGTCGTCGACAACTCCTCAGCGTGGCGGATGGATCCGGACGTGCCGCTGATCGTCTCCGAGGTCAACGGCGCCGAGATCGCCAACGCGCGCAAGGGAATCATCGCCAACCCCAACTGCACGACCATGGCCGCGATGCCCGTGCTGGCGCCGCTGCATCGGGAGGCCGGGCTGCTGCGCCTGGTCATCTCGACCTACCAGGCAGTGTCGGGCGCCGGGCTGGCCGGCGTCGACGAACTCGACAAGCAGGTGCGCCAGGTTGTCGACCGCGCCGCCGAGCTCACTCACGACGGTGCCGCGGTCGCGTTCCCGGAGCCGGTCAAGTTTGCCCGCCCTGTTGCCTTCAACGTGCTGCCGCTCGCAGGCTCGATCGTCGACGACGGCAGCTTCGAGACCGACGAGGAGCAGAAACTGCGCAACGAGTCGCGCAAGATCCTAGCCATCCCGAAGTTGCTCGTCTCGGGCACGTGCGTGAGGGTGCCCGTGTTCACCGGGCACTCGCTGTCGATCAACGCCGAGTTCGCCCGGCCCCTATCGGTGGCGCGCGCGCTGGTGCTGCTGGCGCTCGCACCGGGCGTCGAGGTCACCGACATCCCGACGCCGTTGCTCGCGGCCGGCGCCGACCCGTCGTTCGTGGGCCGAATCCGCCAAGACTCAGGCGTGCCGAAGAGTCGCGGGCTGTCTCTGTTCGTCAGCAGCGACAACCTGCGCAAAGGTGCCGCGCTCAATGCCGTGCAGATCGCCGAGCTGCTCGCGGCGCGCTAGCTCCTATCAGCGGGCGGGGGCGTTCCAGTCGAAGGGCTCCATGTCGCGCAGGACCCGCCGGCGGCGGTTGCGGGGCAGGTGGTCGATGTAGAGCAGACCGCGAAGATGATCGGTCTCATGCTGCAGGCAGCGGGCGAAGAAGCCGGTGCCGGTGACCTCGATCGGCTGGCCGGCGCGGTCGACGCCACGCACCGTGGCCACCGACGCTCGCTCCAGTTCGTGGTACGGGCCGGGCACCGACAGGCAACCCTCGTCGTGCTCCTCCTGCGCCCCGCTGGTCTCGATCGTCGGGTTCACCACGTGCCCGACATGGCGGCGGCCCGCCGCGTCGATGCAGTCGTAGACGAACACGGCCAGGTCGACTCCGACCTGGGGGGCCGCCAGGCCGACCCCTTCGGCGACGGCCATCGAGGCGAACATGTCGTCGATCAGGTCGCCGAGTTCGGCGTCGAACGTCGTCACCGCCCGGCAGGGCATGTGCAGTACCGGGTCGCCGACGACCCTGATCTTGCGCGGTGAACCTGCCACGCTTGGCAACCCTAGACGGCGCAGCGCTGCAGTTGCCGTCCCCTAGTACGGGGCAGGGCGCGCCGCGCGGTTCGGCCGCACCGGCGCCGTGTGCCCCCAGCGCTCGGCGGCGAAGCCGAGTGCGGCCAGGGTGGCGTAGACCGTCTCCGTAATCTCCTCGGCAATGCTCTTGGCGTGGGCGATGGCGCCGCGGTAGGGGTCGTGCACGTCGTCGTCCTCGGGCGATACCGGCTTCGTGTAACCACGCCCCGCGGCGGCCGCGGCGATCACCGCGTGCGGATCGCCATGCGGTACGTCGGCGACGAGCCGCGCGAACTCCTTCATCGTGAAGGCCCGCTTGTAGATGCGCGGGAGCTCGGTCATCACGACGTCACGGTGTTCCCGCCCAGCGGTCAGGATCAGATCGGCGTCAGCGGCCATCCACGGTTCGAACTGCCGAGCTCGATGCCGGCTGGGGTCGATGCCCAGCTGGCTGAGCGCCTCGGCCGAGGAGCGATCGATGCCGTGATCGACCAACGCGTGCGTGCCAGCACTGGACACCGATACGCCAGAGGCCGGGTCCGCCCAGCCGCGAAAAAGCAGCTCTGCCATCGGTGATCGACATACGTTGCCGGTACAGACGTACAGAACGCTCAAGGGCACGGGTGCCAGTATGTACGACGGAACCGCCTGCGGCTCGGCACTTACACGGCGCGGGCTTCCATAGCGCCGTGAATTTGCCGCGGGTGAAGTCGGTGCCCTAGCCTGCCGGCGTGCGTATTCAGCTCGAGGACTGCAGCGGCCACGCTTTCACTGTCCAACTGGCGAGGGCGCTAGCCGCTCGCGGTCACGAGGTGCTTTACACCTACGCAACGCAATGGAACTCCGGCCGCGGTCGGCTCAGCCGCGCAGATGACGATCCGGACGGATTGACGATCAGCGGAATCACCGCCCAGCGACCCTATGAGAAGTATTCGCCAGTTGCGAGAACCCGTTGGGAGATCAGCTATGCGCGAGCCTGGCGCGAGTTGCTGAGGCGCAATCCGCGCGACGTGGTGATCGCGTGCAACACGCAGCTGTTCGTTGCGGCGAGCATGCAACGGCATCTTCGCAAGACAGGAAAGCCGTTCGTCTATTGGCATCAGGATATTTCCAGTCTCGCCATTGGCGACGAAGCCGCGCGCAGGCTGCCGAAGGTGGTTGTGCCCACGGTCGCCCGGCTGGTGGAAAAGCTCGAGCGCGCGCTAGTCCGCGACAGCGCGGGTGTCGTCGCCATCGGCGAACCTTTCGTGAAGCAGTACCAGAGGTGGGGTCTGACAACTGACCATGTCCGCCTGCTGCCGAATTGGGGCCCGCTAGAGGAAATCTCACCCGCGCCTCGCGACAACACTTGGTCCAAAGCCCACGGGTTGGCGGACTCTGGTCTTCGCCTGCTCTACGCGGGCACGCTCGGTCGCAAGCACAATCCGCACTTGCTGCTCGACCTCGTCGACCGCTGCCGGCAGGCGGGCCTCGACGCCTCGCTCCTCGTGGTGTCCGAAGGTGCGGGCGCCAACGAACTCGCCACCGCGGCTCAGGGTCGTCCCTACGTGACGGTGCTGCCGTATCAGCCGGTGGAGACCTTGAGTGAGACCCTGGCCTGCGGGGACGTCCTCGTCGCCTTGCTCGAGCCGGAGGCGTCACAGTTCTCGGTGCCGAGCAAGATTCTGGCCTACCTCTGCGCCGGAAGGCCGGTCCTCGCTCTCGCGCCGGACAGCAATCCGTGCCGTGTGGATGTTCTTGCCGGCGGCGGGCTAATGGCGCATCCGGACGGGGAGGGCGTCAATTCTGCCGTCGAGTGGCTACGCACCCTCGCCAACAATCCCCAACGGCGCGCCTCCATCGGGACTCGTGCGCGCTCGCATGCCGAGGAAACATTTGGCCTGGAAGTCATCGCCGATCAGTTCGAGCAGATCTTGCAGGATGCTGGTGTCCGTTAAGGTCGGTTAGGTCAAACTTCGCTCTTAACGCTAACATGACATGGTAATACTGTTCGTGCAATCCCGTGACCGCCCTGCGCATGGTGGGTCATAACCGATCGGGACTCGACGTCGTTGTAGTCGAAGTGACTGCCACACAGTGGGGAATAGCTCTTGTTTGACGCTGCCGTGCGTGAACTCCGGGCGGAGCCACACAGTTCCGCACCCGCACAGGACGACGATCTTCGCGAGCCCCGCCAACCAGGTCGACGGTGGGTCGAGCGCTACGTTACTCAGCTGGTGAGCGGTGATGCGGTGGCCGCAGG